>CAZHWB010000064.1:0-8507 GCA_964536105.1 uncultured Aquificales bacterium
ACCAAATATTTTTGCACAGAAAAGACCATCCTTTTCAGGTTTTAAGGTTCTGTAGTTTAGGGTTTCAGGTTTTTTAACCTCCCCATAAGACCAGCTTCTTATAACTTCTGGGGAAGCTAAAGTGAGTTTTATACTTTCAAATGGCATTAAGCCTTTTGCTTTGTTTTCATCTATCAAGGTAAAAACCTCCTGAAAATTTTATTAAAAGGGAGGAAAAAACCTCCCTCAAAGATTAAAACAGCTCTTTTTTCTGCTTACCCTTAGAAACAATATCTACTTGATCGCAGGCTTCTTTATTTCCATCTTCAAATGTACACTGAACATCAAGGGCCAGGGCTTTTAGTTCCCTTACAAGAACTTTAAATGATTCAGGAACCCCTATGTCGTAGTAGTACTTTCCTTTAACAATAGACTCATAGACCCTTTTTCTTCCTTCTATATCGTCTGATTTAACAGTTAGCATTTCTTGAAGCGAGTAAGCAGCACCGTGAGCTTCCAGCGCCCAAACTTCCATTTCCCCGAATCTCTGTCCACCAAACTGGGCTCTACCACCGAGGGGTTGTTGTGTAATAAGAGAATATGGACCTGTTGAACGGGCGTGGATTTTATCATCAACCATATGTATAAGTTTCAGCATGTACATATATCCGGCCGTTACTTCAAAATCAAATGGTTCCCCTGTTCTTCCATCTATAAGTGTCATCTTTCCATTGGTTTTGAAGCCGGCTTTTTCCAGCATGGTCTTAATATCTTCTTCTGTAGCACCTTCAAAAACAGGTGTTCTTATCGGAATTCCTATTTTTGTGAGATCCTTGACAACCTCCTGAAGGGTTTCATCATCAAGTGTGTTTAGATACTCCTCAAGGAATTTTACATCTTCATCTCTATATTTTTTAACAAGCTTATCATCTATATCATTTGCAATTTTGTAATACTCCACGATTTTCTTGATAATCTCTTCTCTGGAGTTTATTTTTTGAAGTTCCTCTTCTAATTTTTTCCCAAGATTTTTAGCTGCAAGTCCTAAGTGGGTTTCAAGTATCTGTCCAACATTCATACGTGATGGAACACCTAGAGGGTTTAAAACAATGTCAACAGGGGTACCATCTTCCATAAACGGCATATCTTCCTCTGGTAGAACTATAGAAATAACACCTTTATTACCGTGTCTACCTGCCATCTTATCGCCAACCTGGATTTTACGCTTCTGGGCAATGTAAACCTTTACAAGTTCATTTACTCCAGGTTTTAAATCAGAGCCTTTTAAAACAGTTGCCTTTTGTTTTTCGTATATATTTTCCCACAGCTCTATTTGAAGTTTAGCCTTTGCTACAATATCCTCAACTTTTTTGGCAACTTTTTCATCAGATAGGAAACCAGAAGGGTTAACAACAATAAATCTCAATACCTGGTCAACTTTTTCTTCTGTAATTTTTTCACCTTTCTTAACTACTGTCTTACCTGCAATCTTTATATCTCTAGGGACTTCCTGCCCAATTATAAACTCTTTAACAAGTTCATCCCTTCTGGAAAGTATAAATTTCTTTTTCTCTTCAAGTTCTTTCTCAAGTTTTTGAATTTCTTCCTCTGCAAGCTGTTGTAGATATTTATCCGATTTTTTACCTGGTTTTTTCCTTGCAAAGACCTGTACATCTATAACTATACCTTCTACCCCTGCAGGAACCCTTAATGAAGAATCCTTAACATCTGCCGCTTTTTCTCCAAATATAGCAAGGAGAAGCTTTTCTTCCGGGGTAGGCTGGCTTTCCCCTTTAGGGGTAACTTTTCCTACGAGGATATCCCCAGGTTTTACATAAGCTCCAACCCTTATAATTCCATGTTCATCAAGGTTTGCCAGTGCTTTCTCAGATACACCTACAACATTTCTGGTTATTTCTTCAGGTCCAAGTTTCGTTTCTCTGGCTTCACATTCAAATTCCTCTATATGAATAGATGTAAAAACATCATCCTTTACAAGTCTTTCTGAGATAACAATAGCATCTTCAAAGTTATATCCCCTCCACGGCATAAACGCTACAAGTACATTTTTACCAAGGGCAAGTTCACCTTTATATGTTGAAGTTCCATCTGCTATAACTGTTCCTTTTTCTACCCTGTCCCCTCTTCTTACAAGAGGTCTCTGGTTCATACATGTAGCCTGGTTTGAACCCTTAAATTTCATAAGTTCATATACATCCAGGCCGATATCTAAAGGATCATCCTCATTTATTTCATCTGGATTCACACTTATAACTATTCTATCTCCAGAAACAGATTCAACAACTCCACCTCTTCTAGCAACAACGGCAGCCCCGCTGTGTTCAGCAACAATTTTTTCCATCCCTGTACCAACTAACGGATATTCTGTTTTAAGAAGTGGAACTGCCTGACGTTGCATGTTTGATCCCATTAAGGCCCTGTTTGCGTCGTCATGCTCAAGGAAAGGAATTAAGGAAGCTGATACAGATACAACCTGCTTTGGAGATACATCCATATAATCAACTTCTTCTGGGGAAACTAGTCTAATATCTCCTTTTGCCCTTGCTAAAACCCTTTCATTTATAAATCTTCCTTCTTCGTCTATTGGAGCATTAGCCTGTGCAATAATGTATTTTTCCTCGTCATAAGCTGCAAGGTACTCTATTTCATCGGTAACTTTTCCATCTACTACTTTTCTGTAAGGGGATACAAGGAAACCAAATTCGTTAAGTGTAGAATAAACAGTCATAGAGGATATAAGACCGATGTTCTGTCCTTCTGGTGTTTCTATTGGACATACCCTGCCGTAGTGGGTTGGGTGAACGTCCCTTATTTCAAACTTTGCACTGTCCCTTGTTAAACCACCAGGTCCAAGGGCAGAAAGTCTCCTTTTGTGGGTTAGTTCTGCAAGGGGATTTGCCTGATCCATAAACTGGGATAACTGTCCACCTTTTAGGAATTCAAGAATGGAACCGGTAACGTATCTTGGATTTATAATATCCGCAGGCTTTAAATTTGGATCTTCTATATCAACTGTAGCAACTCTGTCCCTGAAAGCTTTGTTCATTCTAACAAGACCAAGTCTTGTCTGGTTTTCAAGAAGTTCACCTACAGGTCTAACCCTTCTATTACCAAGATGGGCTATATCGTCAAGCTCTTTTTTACCAAGTCTTAATTCTAAAAGATATTTAACAATAGCCACTACATCTGGAAGGAGTATAAATCTTGCTTCATCATCTAAATAAGCTTCAACTTTTAACTCTTCAAATTTTGTTTCTTTTAGTTTTTCAATGAGGGCTTCATCTATTTTTGTCCCTGCTTTTATCGTCTCTCCATTTATTTCTATATCTTCAGCTAAAGCTAACGGAGGGTACTTTATTAAAAGGTCTTCTAAATCAAGAGGTTTTATCGTTTTAGGTATATCGTGAACTTTTGCGTTTATTTTTACCCTACCTACCCTTGAAAGGTCATATCTTTGGGGATCGTAAAACATCGCATTAAACAGCTCATTTGCCCTTCTCAGGAATGCTTTTGGATCCATAACTGCTGTGTCAGTTGGTCTCATTTTTCTGTAAATTTCTACCCTTGCAGCATCCTGGAAGGAAAACTGGGCATTTATTTTTGGTTCATCTTTCTTTAGGGTTTCTATAAGAATATTCCCGTAAAGGGATTTTCTAAATACCAGTGGAGATATAGCAACAATCTCTTCTATATTTATTCTGTCATCAGATAGGTACCTCTGTAAGTTCCTTATTTCAACATTTTTCTCTTTTCTAATAGTTATTAAATTACCCTTTTCATCCTGTTCTTCTGTGGTGTATGTTATGAAAATTTCATCATTTTCCAGCTCCTGTTCTAATTCTAAAGGAGTAAGGGCTGTTCCTGTAGACTGATCAATGAACTCGTCATTAACCTTTTTATAGTATTTAACATCACCATAAAATGTTTTCAGTATCTTATAAGCGGTATCTAATCCAAATGCCCTTAAAACTGTAGACCCTAACAGTTTTCTTCTGTCTATTCTTGCATTGAATATTTCAACATTTGTAGCGTATTCAAATTCAAGCCTTGATCCTTTTTCTGGAATAACAGAACCTTTATATATAATCCTTGTAAGGATATCCTTTGTTTTATCTTCTTTAGCTTCAAAGAAAATACCAGATGATCTTATAAGCTGAGAAACAACAACCCTCTCACTTCCATTTATGATAAAGTAAGCTTTATCGGTGATTAATGGAACATCTCCAAAGTATACTTTTTGTTTTCTTATAGTTCTTGGAACAACTTCACCAGTTGCTTCATCTACTTGATTTACAATAAGTTCAAGTAAAACCCTTAATGGGGCGCTATATGTTAAGCCTTTATATTTACATTCCTCTACAGAGTATTTTTCCTTATAAATAAGCGTTCCTCCACAGTGGGGACATGGAACACCTTTCCCACCTACAACATCCTCTGGTAGAGGTTTTCTACATCTACCACATTCCCAGTCTCCAATTTCGTAAGCTATGTAATTTATGGTAATTTGTCCATTTGGATCCTCAAATGGAAAAGATGTTCTAAATATATTTTCTAAACCTTTATTT
Source organism: uncultured Aquificales bacterium (assembly GCA_964536105.1). Classification (GTDB taxonomy): domain Bacteria; phylum Aquificota; class Aquificia; order Aquificales; family Hydrogenothermaceae; genus JAADDV01. Next base: position 4,566 of record CAZHWB010000064.1, read on the forward strand.
TCTCTTTCATAAGGGTTTTTGTTAAACTGGATAAAGTTTTCAAAAGATTTTTTTGGAACATGTAGAAGGTCTGGAGGTGATAAAATTTCTTTTCTTCTTGAAAGGTTTTTCCTTAGAGGGTTGTAAGGTAACTTTTTGATAGTTCTCATATTCGCACCACCTTCTTTTTGGTTTGTTTATTATTTGTGAAAATGTATATAAATGAATAAAGGCAGACTACCCCCTGAGCAGTCTGCCTTCAACAGTATTTAAAACTTAAATATTTACTTTCTATTAACAACTTACTTAATTTCGACAGTAGCACCAGCTTCTTCAAGTTTTGCTTTGATTTGTTCAGCTTCTTCCTTAGAAACTCCTTCTTTAACTGGTTTTGGAGCGTTATCAACGAGTTCTTTAGCCTCTTTAAGTCCAAGACCAGTAATTTCTCTAACAACTTTAATAACATTAATCTTTTTATCTCCTGGGCTTTGAAGAATAACATCAAATTCTGTTTTTTCTTCTGCAGCAGCACCACCAGCAGCACCACCAGCAGCAGGAGCAGCTGCAACCATTGCAGCAGCAGAAACACCAAATTCTTCTTCTAATTCTTTAACAAGCTCAGCGAGCTCTAAAACAGTCATGTTTTTGATAGCTTCTTTGATGTCCTCTTTTGAGATTGTTGCCATAGTATTTAAACCTCCTTAAAATTTTTCAGTTTTGTTTAGCCTTGTTTTTCTTTTTCTTCTTTAATTGCATTAAGTACCATAACAGCTTTTTGTGGTACAGCATTAAGCACACGTACAAAGTTTGTAATAGGAGCTTTCATAGTAGCAAACAGTTGGGCAAGTAGTTCTTCCCTGCTTGGTAGCGAAGCAAGCTCCTCTATCTTTTCAGGGGTTACAAAGTTCCCCTCTAATAAACCGCCTTTAACCTTGGCGCTTTCACTTGTTTTTAAGAATTCCTTTAAAGCCTTTGCAGCATCAACAATATCTTCATATGCAAATATAACTGCAGAAGGCTCCTTGAAAATATCTATTTTATCATAAAGCTCAGTTCCATTACAAGCTCTGTAAAGAATAGAGTTCTTTATGACTTTTATTTCTGCATCTTTTTTCTTTATCGCTTTTCTAAAATCTGCCATAGAGTTAGCGTCAACACCTGTAAAATCAAATATTACCATAAGCTTTGCTCTATTTATCTTTTCCTGTACCTCTTCTACTACTTTTTGTTTTTTCAGTATTGATTTTCTTACTTCAGCTACTGCCATTTTATTCCTCCAAATTAAGCTGCTTTAGCTTCTAGTGTTTTTAGAATAGAAGCTATATCCAGTTTCACTGACGGACTCATAGTTGTTTTCATAACAAGATTTTTCATATACTGTCCCTTTAAACCGGATGGTCTTAATTTTTGAACAGTTTCTATTACTTCCAGTGCGTTTTCTACAAGTTTTTGATTATCAAAGGAAACTTTTCCTATAGGAACGTGTAAGTTTCCTGTTTTATCAACCTTAAATTCAACCCTTCCTTTTTTTGCTTCAGTTACAGCTTTTTTCACATCCTGTGTGACTGTTCCAACTTTAGGGTTAGGCATAAGTCCCCTTGGACCTAAAACTCTACCAAGTTTAGCTACTTTTGGCATCATATCAGGTGTTGCTATCACTACATCAAAATCTAACCAGTTTTCATTTAGTATCTTATTTATAAGCTCTTCTCCACCTACGTAATCAGCACCTGCTTCTTCAGCTTCTTTAACTTTTTCACCTTGTGTAATAACAAGAACTTTAAGTTCCTTTCCAAGTCCATGGGGAAGAACTACAGATCCCCTTACCATCTGATCTGCATATTTAGGATCAACCCCAAGTCTAAATATCAGCTCTACAGTTTCATCAAACTTCCTCTGGAGAACTTTCTCCATTTCTTTAATAGTTTCTACTGCTTCTTCAAGTGTGTAAGCTTTGTTTTTATCAACAAGCTTTAATGCATTTAGGTATTTTTTTCCTCTTTTTGCCATGGTTACGCCTCCATTCCTTCTACTTCAATACCCATACTACGAGCAGTTCCAGCGATAGATCTCATAACAGCTTCAATATCATCTGTATTCATGTCTTTTAGCTTAATCTCAGCAATTTCCCTGAGCTGTTCTTTCGTAACTTTTCCTACCTTTTCCCTTTTAGGATCTGAAGCACCTTTTTTGATTCCAGCAGCTTCTTTTAGAAGATAAGAAGCTGGAGGAGTTTTTAAGATAAATGTAAATGACCTATCGTTATAAACTGTTATAACAACAGGTACAATAGTTCCTGGCTTTAACTCTGCTGTTGCAGCGTTGAAAGCCTTAACAAATTCCATAATATTTACACCATGCTGACCAAGTGCTGGACCAACTGGTGGCGATGGTGAAGCCTGCTGAGCTGGTATCATCAGCTCAATAGTTCCTACAACTTTCTTTGCCATTTAAAATAGCACCTCCTTATATTTTCTCCACCTGGGAGAAACTAAGTTCAACCGGTGTTAATCTCCCAAAAATGGTTACTAAAACAATTAATTTTTCTTTTTCTGGAATTACCTGATCAACAACTCCTGTAAAGTTCATAAAAGGACCTTCAATAACTCTAACTTTATCTCCCTTCTGGAATAAGAGTTTTTTAACTTTTGGAGCACCTTTTTGTATTTGATTTAAAACTTTCATTACATCTTTTTCATCTAATGGGACAGGAACACCTCCTGCACTAACGAAGCCAATAATGTAAGGTGTCTTTTTTATAAGATCAATAAGGTCATCATTAAGTTCTGCCTTTATCAGAAGGTATCCAGGAAAAACCTTGTTTTCTAAAACAATCCTCGCTTCAGTTCTATTTTCCTTACACTGAATTTTTTGCCCCGGTTTATATATAGGGCTATGCTGTACGCACTGTTCATCCCCTTCTACACTTTCAGCAACTCTAACCTTACCATCTTCTATAAGGAAAACTGTATCTCCTTTTTTTCCTTTTACAACAATTTCCCTGTTTGCCCCTTTTAATGAAACCCTGTATTTCTCTTTCCCTAATGCTTTTATTACTACCTTTTCTTCTGCTGGAACGAGGACTTCATCAACAAGATGTTTCATATTATGAAGTTCCAGCATTTTTAAAAGATTTTCCTTTGCTCTTATTTCCAGGTTTGATTGGGTATAAAGGGCATACCACTTTTTCTTATCTTCTTCTTTTTCTTTTTCCTCTTCTTTTTTCTCTTCTGTTTCTTCTGTTTCTAAAATTCTCTCTATTACATCATTGTTCTCTTCTTTTTGATTTTCCGTATTCTCAAGATTTTCAAGATGCTCCTTTTTTTCCTCAGACATTTATATCAACCTCATAACAATCATTTAAAAAGTAAATCCATTATCCTTTGAAATAAAAGGTCAAGCCCCCATAGATAAAGGGAAATTATCAAAGTAAAAACAATAACAGCTATTGTTGCATTTTTAACAAGGGTTTTAGAAGGCCATGTTACCTTCTTAAGCTCTTCATTTACCTCTTTAAAAAACTGAATTAGTTCTCCTGGCTTCAATGTTAACCCCTTAAAATAAATAAACGGGGCAGGAAGGACTCGAACCCTCGACCGCGGGATTTGGAGTCCCGTGCTCTACCAACTGAGCTACTGCCCCTTTAAAAATTTATTTAATTTCCCTGTGGAGGGTATGTTTTCTGCAAAACTTACAGTATTTCCTTAGTTCTAATCTTTCCTGATGCTTCCTTTTATTTTTTGTAGTTGTGTAGTTTTTTCTCTTACATTCTGTGCAGGCTAAGGTTATTATCTCTCTTGCCATATGTTAATCCCCTTTTATTTATTCAATAATTTGAGTAACGACACCAGCACCAACAGTTCTACCACCTTCTCTAATAGCAAATCTCATCTGCTCCTCAATAGCAACAGGAACCATCAGTTCAACAGTAAGCTCAACATTGTCACCAGGCATAACCATTTC
>CAZHWB010000065.1:0-34133 GCA_964536105.1 uncultured Aquificales bacterium
CCTTTAAAGTTTCGGATACTGCAAGTGCCAGAAGTGGACCAGGGGAAATACCTGAAATAAAGCCGGTAACAAAACCAAAAAGGATATACTCTATAATCAGCATTTACAGATTGTTCTTTTTCTTATAAGAAATTCTACAGCTTTTTCAAAAGCCTCATATTTATCTCCATTAAGATATTGAAAATACAGCTTTACAAGCTTTTTAAAATCTTCCTCTGTATAATCCAATATACCTAATACAAAAAGCTGCTTTTTTAAAAACTGTTCTTCTCCCATACTACTGCCCTGACAAAAGTTTTCCTGCAAGCTCCAGGGTTTCCTTAGTGATTTTTCCTGTTAACATCCTTGCTATTTCCTCTTTTCTATCTTCTAACTTAAGTTCTTTTATTTTTCCTGTTGTTTTTTCACCTGTATGATCCTTTTCCACATAAAAATGTTTATCTGCACAGATTGCTATTTGAGGTAAATGGGTAACAAGAAGAATCTGATTACTCTCAGATAGTTTTTTTATCTTATCTGCCAACAGGTTTGCCGTTTTTCCCCCAAGACCTGTATCTATTTCATCAAAAACAATACTTTTTTGTTTACTGCCAGAAAGCAATTTTAATGCTAAAGAGATACGGGAGATTTCCCCTCCAGATGCTACAAGATTTAAAGGTTCAGGGGAAAACCCTTTGTTTGCAGAAAAAAGAAATGTAATTTTGTCTTTACCATACCTGTCTATCTCTTTATCCTCCACCAGAACAGCAAAGGAAACCTCATTAAAACCAAGTTCCTTTAAGTGGTCCTCTACATTTTTTGATAGTTCATCTGCCTTATCTTTCCTTATCTGGGAAATTTTTTCAGCAAGGGAAAAAACTTCCCCCTCATATTTTCTTAACGATTCCTGAATTTCAGGCAGTTTAAACTCAAGATTTTCAAGAAAGGAGATTCTATTTTCAAACTCCTTTATAAGTCTTAAAAGCCCTTCTTCATCTGTATTGTACTTAATTTCAAGTTTATTTATAAGATTAAGTCTTTCCTCAATATAAGAAAATTCTCCAGCGTCAAAATCCAGTTCCATATTGTTTATTGAAAAACCTGCTTCCTGAATGAGAACCTTTGCTTCATTAAGAACGGCAAAAACATCTTCTATAACTGGAGATGCATCTTTTATTTTTTCAAGACTCTTTATTATAAAACTTAGATTATCTAAAATACTGTTTTCCCCCTCTTCCAAAAGATAACTTGCCTGCAGGACAGTTTCCTTTATATCCTGAATTTGGGACAGGTATCTGTATCTTTTTTCTAATTCCTCCTTTTCGCCCTGCTTTATATTTGCTTCTTTTAACTCCTTTAATTGAAATTTTAAGATATCTATTTCCCTTATCCTGTCTGCCTGCTTTTCAAGGATTTCTTTTTCTTTCTTTTTTAATTCCAGATACTTTTTGTATACATGCTGGTATTTTTCAAGAAGACTTTGCAGGTTGGAAAACCTATCTAAAACATCCCTGTAAAAGTCCTGTTTAAACAGCTCCTGCTGATGGTGCTGGGCGTGAATTTCAATAAGGTCTTTAGAGGCTTCCTGAACAGTTGATCTTGTAGCCCTTTTTCCATTTATGTAGAAAATACTTTTATTATTTTTTATTTCTCTGGAAATGATTAATATACCTTCTTCTGAAAACTGATTATCAACATTTTCAAAAACTAATTCCACATACGTTTTTTCTTCCCAGTTTCCCCTTTTTCCAAGAACAAATTCTATTGCATCTATAATAAGGGATTTTCCTGCCCCGGTTTCCCCGGTAAACACATTAAGCCTATCACTAAGTTCTATAGAAATATCCTCAAAATACAGATACTTACCTATGTTTATCTGGGAAATCATCTTCCGAATACAGTGAAGTAGTTTTGAACTATTCTATCAGATTTTTATAAAAAGAATCCTTTTTTGAAGGTTGAGAATAACCTGTCAGCCCTGTTTGATAGCGAATAACTCATATTACACAGCATCCAGTCAAGAACAGCAGATAAAATACACCCTATAAAAAATCTAAGGAGAAGTTCCGGCTCTAATTTTTTTATAACACCATTTTTTATGCCAGTTTTTATTATTTCTTTAATATCTCCTTCAAAGGAATCAATAATTTTTTTTAATCTCTCTCTTTTATGGTTATTTCCTAGATATATAACATCTGAGAATATGATCCGAGGGATTATTCTTGTTCTTTCAATAAAAGCTAAATATTCCCTGTATATTGTTCTGAGTTTTTCCTCTTCAGATCTTTTTTCTTTTGCTTTGTTTAGTATTTCCTTTAACTGCTGTTCCAGATAATCAAGATAGTAAACGATCATTTCATCCTTACTGCTAAAGTACTTGTAAATGGCCGGCTGTGTTACTCCTAATTTTTTGGCTACTTCTGTTGTTGATACCTCGGATAATCCTTTTTCTGCAATTATCTGGGTAATTGCAGAGTAAACCTCTTCTTTTCTTTCATTTACACTTTTTCTTTTTCTCAAGGCTAAATCCTCGGTAAATTATATTTTTATTCAAGTTATTGTTAGTATAAACTAAGAATACCCCTGTTATAAATATATAAGTTATTCATTAGAAAGTAATTTATCTCTTAACATATAAATTATTTAATAAACTGAACTTTTTTCTGCTTCTTTGCCTGATACATTAAGAAATCTGCTTTTGACAAAACAGTTTCTATAGTATCAAATTTATCAAGCTCCAAAATTCCAAAACTAATATCTATAAAATTACACTCCTTACCCTCACATAAAAGGTCTATGTTGTCCTTTACCATTTTTCTTATTTTATAGGCAAGATTTTCCGCATCCTTTTTTCTTGTAAAAGGCAAAAATATGATAAACTCATCCCCCCCAATTCTTATAGGAATATCGGCCTTCCTTAAAACCTCTTTAACTAACGTACCAAAATGCCTCAGGAAAATATCTCCAATATAATGACCATACATATCATTTACCCTTTTGAAATTATCAATATCAAGATAAATTATACTGACTGGATATTTATACCTTTTTGCCCTTTCTATCTCTATAGGCACTATTTTTTCAAAAAATCTTCTGTTATACAGCTCAGTTAAGGGGTCTGTATATGCCTGCGTAAGTAATTGATTTTCAACTTCGTCCTGTTCAAGACTTTTCTTTATAAGGGCTTTAATCCTTGATATTAGAGTTATATCCTTCTGGGAAAATGGAACTTCTCTGGCTCCTATGATATAAAGTTCAGAAGAAAGCTTTATGAAAAAGAAATGATAAGGATATCCTTCATTTCCTAAATTTTTGAATATCTTATAGTTTTTATCACAGTTATTCACTATAAGCATATTTTTATCTTTAAGAAGTTTTTTTAAAAACGTTTTGTATTTTAAAAGTTTTTGCTGATTAGATATAAAGAAGTACTTTTCGTTATCTATGTAATATCCTATATTTTCCCTTACTAGAAGGATAAATTTTAAATCAAGGAGGGATATAAGATTTTCTAAAATCTCCCTGAAGTTGTCCAGTTTATATTTTTTCTCGTAGAGATTTTCTACTATATTAAGTAGGAAATTTATCTTCTCTAAAGAATGCCTTTCTCTTTTCATTCTTATTCACCTTAAATTTTTTAAAAAGGGGGGAGAAATCCCCAGGGGGAGAGTGAATCGATTTATTTTTTCTTTTCTTTTATATCATCTTCTCTAATTTCGTCCCAAAGGACAATCTTCACATTTTCTTTACTTTTTTTTATAAAACGCTCGTATATAGCGTATCTCCAAACCTCAACTTCCAGCTTACTTATCTTAAACCGCGCCTTAAAGCTTCGCTCCAGTTCTTTTCCCATAGTGCTTATGGGAAAAGCAATAACTGTGCCAACGCCATAAGTATCTCATATTCCTAAATTCAGTCTAAATTTAATATATTTGCGCTTGTAAAGCAACTTTACATATTCAAAATGTGTTATAAAAATAAAAAGCATAAATATATTATAATCCAAATTATTAAAAAGTTTAATAAGTAAAAGTAAAAATTATTAACTATTTGTTAAAAATTTTGACATCTCAAAGATTTTTACGGAGTTTAGGATCAAGTGCGTCCCTAAGGGCATCTCCTATTATGTTAAAAGCTAAGATGGTTATGAAAATAGCTATCCCTGGGGACAGTATCCAGGGGTAAGATGCTATAGCGGAAATACTTCTTGCAGCAGAAAGCATATTTCCCCAGCTTGCATAAGGTTCCTGAATTCCAAGTCCCAGTAAAGATAAAGCACTTTCTCCAAGTATGTAACCTGGGATAGCTAAAGTTGCAGCTATTAAAAGGTAGGAAAATGTATTTGGAAGAATATGTCTTGTTATAATTCTTATAGAAGAAGCTCCATAGGATTTTGCTGCAATAACAAACTCCTGTTCCCTTATGGATAAAACCATCCCCCTTACAACCCTTGCAAGACCCGCCCAACCTATAAAGGATAAAATAACAACAATAAGGAAATATACCTGCACAGATGAAAGGGTTATAGGGAATACTGCCCTTAGCGCAAGCATAAGATAAAAACCTGGAAAAGACATAACTATTTCTGATATCCTCATTAAAATGTTGTCAACCTTTCCCCCAAAATAACCTGAGATACCGCCGATAATCGCACCTATACTGAAGGATACCAAAACCCCAACAATCCCTATTGATAGGGATATTCGTCCACCGTATAGAAGTCTTGAAAAAATATCCCTTCCAAGATTATCAGCACCTAAAAGAAAAATTTTTCCTTCCTTCACACCAAACAGGTGTATGTCTGTTGGAATAAAACCCAGCAAGTAGTGTCTATCTCCTTTAACAAAAAAGTAAATAGGGTATTTTTTGTTTTTATTTATCCTGTATATTTTAAAAACAGGATCTACAAGCTCATAGCCGTAAACAAAGGGTCTAATATGAAAATTCCCCTTTTCATCAAAAAAGTGTATCTGGGTTGGAGGATGATAAGGGGTATCCCTGTGCTGTTTGTCATAGGGATAAGGTGCAATAAAGTCAGCAAATATTGCAAAAAAATACAAAATTAAAAGTATGTGAAAAGACAGATAAGCAAGCTTGTTTTTCTTTATATAGAAAAAAATTTCCTTCATCTATAGGTTGTCTTTCTCCTCAAAATACTCGTAAGCATCTATTATATCTAAATAAACACCATCAAATCCTACTGATAGAATTTTGTCTAAATAAGCATCTTCGCTGCCAAAAATAATACTTTGCCATTCTTTATTCCAGTATTTTACTTTATAGTTTCCAGGCCAATCAGGATTTTCCTCCTCTAACCAATCTGGGGGATTTTGATACCATTCATCTTTCCAGTAATATCTGTAATCCTCAGCTTCTCCAATACTCATATATGCAACAACAATTCTTCTAGCTCCATTTGGTTTTCTTTTAAGTTTTTCTATATCTTCCGGGGAAAGAAGTTCCCCATTAAAAAAGGCATCTATTATAAATAGATCATAATAGGTATTACTAAGGGCATTTATAAATTCTTCCTTTGTTTCAAAATTTTCTGGATTTATAAGATACAGAAAGTTCTTTGCATCTGATAAAGTTTGTATATCATTATCATTTTTGTTATGGGGTTCAGGGGGATAAGGGGGTATGCAGTTTAACTCTCTACAGGTAGCAAGGGATATATACCCCTTTTCTTCATTTTTCCGGTAAGAATCATCAATATACTCTTTATCAGAGCAGTAATCAGTAACAAGTATCTTTTTCCCATCTCCTTTTAGTACATCTAAAAAGGATACCAGCCACTGGGTTTCTTCAGGGGGAGTTGGCTGATTATCCTCTTCATACCCATAAAACAGGTCTTCCTGTCCCTGTCCGTCTACTGCGTTTATATAATCAACAACAGGTTCTCCATCAGGTTCCCCATCTGCTGTAATAAGCTCTACTCCATTTTGGGGAATTATAATGAAGTTTTCATTTTTGCCTTTAGCATACTCTGATATGGAGATAACAAAATTTCTCATTTCCTGTCTGTAATCTATATGAGGGAAACTTTTATCCCCAGATGTTGAATTACCACATCCTATTATCAGCAAAAAAATAAACAAAAAGAGTGCTTTTACTCTCCCCATTTTGACCCTCTCTATACAAAAAAAGCCCCTGAAGAGATCTTCAGAGGCATAAAGCATGGGAGCTTTAAGAAGCTCTATAATATAATATAACACTACCTGCCGTATATTCCTATAACCTGGGTTGTCCCTATAATATGACCATTTACAGCCTTTATTACCTGGGACTTTGTAGCCCCTGCTTTTATTCCTAATGTTTCTTTATCAAGGGCAAAAAGTTTAAAAAAGTACCTGTGGGGTTTCCCTGGCGGCGGACACGGACCTCCATAACCTATTCTTCCAAAGTCATTTATACCTTGCTTTATTCCATTTACAAAGGGCTTTTTAGGAAACCCTTCAGATATACCTGTTGTATTTGGAGGTATGTCATAAACTATCCAGTGGGTAAAAACACCTACAGGGGCATCTGGATCTTCAACAATAAGAACGAGACTCTTTGTTCCTTTAGGAACATTTTCCCACTGTAAGGGGGGAGATATATCAAGTCCATCACAGGTATATTTCACAGGAATAAAATCTCCATTTTTAAAGGCAGGGGAAGATATTTTAAATGTTTCTGCATAGGCAAAAGAGAAGAAAACTAAAAAAACCACGAACAGCTTTTTCATCTTCCGTAAACCCCCATTGTATAACCTTCAGAAAGAATGTGTCCTTCTACAGCTTCCCTTACCTGGGAATGATGAACCCCGGCAGGGAGGTTTAATGTTGGGATATCTAGAGCCAGAACTATGAAGAAGTATCTATGGGGTTTTCCTGGCGGTGGACATGGACCTCCATAACCTATTCTTCCAAAATCATTTACACCCTGTTTGATACCTTCAACCTCAGGTAATTTGGGAAAGTTTTCCGGAAGTCCCCTTAAATCTGGAGGTATATCGTAAACAACCCAATGGGTAAACAATCCCACTGGAGCATCAGGGTCTTCCATAATAAGGACTAAGCTTTGGGTATTTGATGGAATATTAGACCATAGGATTTCCGGAGATATATCTTCTCCATCACAGGTATATAAAACAGGTATTTCTGTGCCTTCTTCAAAAGATGGACTTTTTACCACAATAGCCATAACGCCCTCCTTTAAAGGGTTTTAGTATAAAATTAATCTTTTTTTCCCTATTTTAAAGGAGGGCTGTTTTTAAAAAAGTTTTCCAAAATTTCCAAGTATATCGTTTAGTTTTTCCCCTGCTATTTTCTGAACCATATCTGATATGTTATCTGTGGAGACTTCTCCCCTTTCAACCATTTCCACAGCAGACTGGATATGATTTAAAAGGTCAGAGTTATCTCCAGAAAGCCCTTTAAGAAAGTCTGAAAGGGAATTTTCATCCTTCTGGGAGGCTAAAGATAAAAGCTTTTCTGATAAATCCCCTTCCAAAAGACTTGAGACAACTGTTGAAAAAAGATCTTTTCTGTCTGAAGAAAAAATAGAGATAATCTTTTGGGCAATTGCCAGTGTATCCATTTTAAAACTCCTTAAATAAAATGGCAGCCATTAAAAGGCTACCATAAAGATTTATGAAAATGCGTTTATCACTTTTTCAGGGGTAACAACGTGCTTTTGTAATCCAAGCTCAGAAGGTTTAAAACCTATTGCTAATCCTATAAGCTGAGGAAGATGTAAAATAGGCATTCCTATATGGGTTCCAATTCTCTCTTCTGCCTCTTCCTGCATGGCATCAAGCTGTGTGTGGCATAAAGGACAAGGGGTTACCATAAAGTCAGCTTTTGCTTCTTTTGCTGATTCTGCATCCTGGGCAGTAAGTCTTAATGTTACTTTGTCTTCAGCAGACCAGAATGAATGGAAACCACAGCAGGCAAGTCTTGCCTCGTGGTCTGTAGGATTTCCACCTAACGCCTCAATAATCATTTCAATAGATTTTGGATTATCTGGGTCCTCATAACCAATAAGATACGGAGGTCTGATGATGTGACACCCGTAAAAAGGAGCTATATTAAACTCCCTTAAAGGCCTGATAACCATATTCCTTAAGTTATCAAGGCCAACTCCATCTATTATTTCCCATAGAAAGTGGGTTACCTCGCTTGTTCCTTTATACTCAAGGCCAGCTTCTGCCAGAACCTCATTAACAGCTTTTTTTAGCTCCGGATCATTATCAAGTTTAAATTTTGTTTCCCTTAGCATCACAGTACATGTATTACATATAGTAAGAAGATCAAGTCCAAGCTCTTCAGCTAAAGCTAAGTTCCTTGCATTTATCGTTAAAGCCAGGAATTCATCTTTTTCCTGAACAGCACCAGCACCACAACAGGAAGCTGCATCAAGTTCTATAAGTTCCATTCCAAGTTTTTCAGCTACAAGCTTGGTAGATTCGTAAAGTTCAGGGGCTACCCCTTTCGCTGAACATCCTGTATAAAAAGCGTATTTTAATTCAGCCATTACTGATTACCTCCAGCTTCAGCAAAGTTTGCCCTTTTTGCTGTTTTTCTTTTATCCTCGTATATGACGCCCATTATCTGAGGAAGCTTTATATGTATCTCTTTTTTCTTCTCCTGGGCTTTTTCATATATAACTTTGATTTCATCTAATCTTTTTATCTTATGTCCACCAAAGAAATCAGCATAGTTTACTTTCCCTTTAAACATCATCTTTATACCAAAAGGAGCCCTCTTAATTGCCCCAATTATACCTTCCTGCCTCATAGGAAGAAGCATTTCATTTAAAAGTCCCCTATTTAAAATATCCTGCTCAAATATTTCAGCATGGATTTCTCCAGGAGTTTTATAACCTTCCTCAGCGGCCATAATTCTGAGTCTTATAATGTTCTCATAAGGCTGAACCTCTTTAGGACATCTTGTTGTACATTCATAACATCTTACACACCACTCAAGATTTACATCTTCAAGAACAGCCTCTAATCTTTCCCTTTTTGCTCCATCCCTTGTATCTGCAGCAAATCTGTAGGCCTTAGAATGAACCATTGGACCTAGAAAATCTTTGTTTACTTTAAGGGCATTACAGTCTGACATACAGGAAGCACATAAAATACAATCTGACGCAAAGTCTATTTTATTGTGGTCTTCAGGGGACTGTCTGTATTCCTTTCCATCTGCAGGGGGTGCTTCCTTTGGTATGAACCATGGTTTTACCTTTTTAAGCTTGTCAACTAACCAGTCCATATCATAAATAAGGTCCTTTAGAGGTCTTACGTTTCCAATAGGATCAACTGTTATGGTATCTGTTTTGTATTTCTCAAGTAGGTGGGTTATCTGAACTTTACATGCAAGGGTAGCATGTCCATTTATTCTCATAGCACAGGACCCACATATAGCAGCCCTACAGTTATACCTGAAAGATATAGAAGGGTCTTGCTCCTCCTTTGCTTTAAATAAAGCAGCAAGCACCGTCATTCCTTTTTCTACTGGAAGTTCATAAGTCTGGTAGTATGGTTCTGTGTCTTTCGTAGGATCATATCTGAAAACTCGGAGCTTAAACGTTTCCATAGTCCTCACCTCTTGGATATTCTGTAAAACAACGTTTGAGATATTTTAAAACGTATAAAATAAAAAATCAAAAATATTCAAAGAATTTTATATTTTTATATATTTCTGTTTTAAATATGCTCCCAGAGAAGAACCCTATAAATAGGGTTAAATTCCCTGATGATAGGATTTTTCGTAGGCATAAATACCATTTCAAAGGCTACAGCTACTTCAGAATCAAACAGGTGCCCCCCAACAATAGTAAAATCCTTTAATGCAATAGATATATGGGCATGGATAATAGGCTCTGTTTTATCTGGGTCTATTGAAACATTTCCGTGGAATGAAACAACCTCGTATATCCCTTTTACTATTTTTCTTTTAAAATTATAGCTAAAAGGATCATAAACCCCTATGTTTGGATTTCTTACCCCGCCGATAGCCCAAAAAAAACCTGATTTTATACTTTCCTCCTTCAGAAATTTTTGAATACTTTCAATTATTTCCTCTCCGTCAAATAATCCTATGATGTAAAAATCTCCAGATTTTTTGTAAATCATAGACATAAACCTCAAATTTTATGATGATTTTCATAATTTTCGGCAATAAAGTAATAACTTTTGAAAGTTCATATATAATAATTTGCATTTTTATGTTGGGATATATATTTGAAGGAAAAATAAAAAGGAGATGGAGGATAGATGAAACTTAATGTAGGAATTGTGGGACTTCCAAATGTTGGTAAATCAACAATATTTAATGCCTTAACAGAAACAGGTAAAGCAGAGATAGCAAATTATCCATTTTGTACTATTGAACCTAATGTGGGGATTGTAAATGTTCCAGATAAAAGACTTGAAAATCTTGCCAGAATGGAGAACTCAAAAAAAGTAATACCGGCAACTATAGAATTTGTTGATATAGCTGGACTTGTTAAAGGGGCATCAAAAGGAGAAGGTCTTGGAAATCAGTTTTTAGCAAATATAAGGAATGTCTCTGCTATAGCCCATGTTGTCAGATGTTTTGAGGATAGCGATGTAGTCCATGTGGAAGGTTCTGTTAATCCTGTTAGAGATGCAGAAATCATTGAGACAGAGCTTATCCTGGCAGATTTACAGACTGTAGAAAAAAGACTTGAGAAAGTTATTAAACCTGCAAAATCAGGCAATAAAGAGGCTAAGTTTGAAGCCCAGGTTTTAGAAAAGGCAAAAAGAATTCTTGAGGAACTGCAGCCCCTTAGAACACATCTTCAGGATTTTGATGAAGAGGAAATAAAGTACATGAAAAAAACAATTTTTCCCCTTACAATGAAACCAATTATGTATGTTGCAAATATAAATGAAGATGACCTTCCAGAGGGGGAAGGAAACAAACATGTTGAGGCTATAAAAGATAAAGCAAAAAAAGAGGGGGCTCCAGTTGTTGTTTTATGTGGAAAAGTAGAACAGGAGCTGATAGAGATACCAAAAGAAGAGAGAAAAGAACTACTTGAAGCTTACGGACTTGAAGAACCTGGACTAAATAAAATGATAAGGACAGGCTACTCCCTCCTTGATTTAATCACATACTTTACAGCTGGAGAAAAGGAAGCAAGGGCCTGGACTATAAGAAGAGGAACAAAAGCCCCCCAGGCTGCCGGAGAAATACATTCTGACTTTGAAAGGGGATTTATCGCTGCAGAGGTTATTAATTATGATGATCTTATAAAGGTTGGTTCTATCCAAAAAGCAAAGGAACAGGGTCTTTTAAGAATTGAAGGTAAGGACTACATAGTTCAGGATGGGGATGTTATACACTTTCGTTTCAATGTTTAAGTAGTTATAATGTTATAAAAAATGGAATTCATTGTGCCAAAATACAGGTATAATAAACTTGTCAAGTTCAATACAAACTTCCTCGGGAGCCGGGCTGATATGCTCCCGATTTCCCCAGAGCTTGAAAGGTTCTCAGAATATCTGTGGTCAGGAAATGATGAAGGGATATGGTGTGTTTACAGGAGGGATCCAAGAACAAAAGAAGTAGTCAGAATTGAGTTTTTTGCACCAATAAACAAAAAAAGACTGTAAATTTATGGCTCTAATATCTTTTCTTGCTGTCTTTTTAGGATGGCTTGTACAGGGATTTGTAGGACTTGGCTCAGGCATCATCGCAACTGCTGTTCTTCTGCTCTTTTATGATGCAAAAACAGTTGTGGTTTCCCTATCTATTATCGCTTTACTTGGAACGGTGTATCTTTCTTTAACTAACTTTAGAAGAAAATTTTTTCTGAAAGAGATCCTTTTAGTGTTGCTTTTTTCCTTTATTGGAGCAGGAGCTGGAAGCTACTTTTTACAGATTTTAAACCACAGATTTGTAGAATTTTTCTTTGGGATTTTTATCATTTTTACAGGTTTATACGATTTTATATCCCACAGGAAAAAAATATATATCTCCCCTAAGTACAAAAATATCTTTGCTGTTTTTACCGGATTGACAGGAGGTTTTATATCTGGTCTTGTAGGGGGAGCTGGTCCCTTATACGCCCTGTATGTAAACCAGTTTTTCCACAATAAGGAGGATTTTAAGTTTGTTATCTCTTTTATTTTTATGGTGCTAAATATTGAAAGGATATATTTTTATCTCACATCACCAGATCTAAGAAGCTTATTCACCAGTGAGATAATACTGCCGTCTATCCCTGCTGTCTTTTTGGGAGCTTACGTAGGAAATATTTTCACCGGAAAAATTTCCCATCTAACATTTAAAAAAGCTGTATCTTTAAGTATTATCATTTTTGGTCTGTACTTTTTATATCAAGGTTTCTTAATGTAAGATCCCCTGTATACACCTCTTTTATCCCTTCATCTGTTTTTATACGTAAACCCCCTAATCTGTTCAGGCCTAAAAGGATACCTTTTAATCCTAACTCTGGTAAATAAACCTCCTTTTCTTTCCATAATAGATTTTCTTCAACATTTTTTAAAATCTCTTCAGGGGTGAAGTTTTCAATACAGTGCTCTATTTTTTCCAAAATTTCTAATAGTATTTTTTTCCTATCAAAAAGAACTCCTTCCTCAATAAAAAGTGATGTGGCAGGTTTATCAAGGTTTTCTAAAGACTTCTTTGGGTTGTTTATGTTTATTCCTATCCCTACTATAACCTTACTTACTTCATTTCCCTCTATTTCACTTTCAATCAAAAATCCTGCAAATTTTTTATTTTCTATATAAAGATCGTTAGGCCATTTTATATAGATCCTTTTTGATAAGTATTTCTGCAGGACAAACCTGACTACAGAAGGAAACAGCAGGGAAAAAACCATAAAATCATCCAGGAATATATTTTCCTTTAGAACAATAGAAAAGTACAGGCCTTTCCCCCTTTCTGAAATCCATTTTCTTCCTTTTCTGCCTTTTCCGGAGGTTTGTGTTTCTGCCAGGACAACTGTTCCGTGGGGAAGGTCATTTTCTTTAGCATATATATTTGTTGAGTTTATCTCATGGAAAAAGATGTAATTTTGTCCAAGCCATATAGTTTTTAAATCTTTTTTTACTTCATACGGAAGCAAATAGCAGGAGGGTTCTTTAAGTTTGTACCCCTTTTTTGATTTTTCTATTACATATCCTTCCTTTTCTATCTTTTTTATTCTTTTCCAGACAGCAACCCTTGAAATCCCGAGAAGTTTAGAAAGATGTTCCCCTGATATATAACCCTTCTCTAAAAGTTTTAAGATTGTTTCATCTATTTTATCCATCTTTAAACAGATTTTTTATTTGATCCGGTATAGAAACCATCCTTCTTGAAGACCTGTCTATACAGCAGTGTTTTGTAAATCCTGCTGTTACAAGCTCATTATCTTTATATACTTTGTATTCAAATGTGAAAAAATACCTGTCCATACTTGACAGTGTTATATGAATAAAGCATATATCCCCGTAAAAAAGGGGTTTTTTGTATTCCACATCAAGCTTAAGAAGAACAATATCAACACCTAAATCTTCCCTAACCCTGTAGTATGGAAACCCGTATTTCTCTAAGAAAAAACCCCTTGCCTCTTCAAAATAACGGGGATAGTTAGAATGGTGAACTATCCCCTGGGCATCTGTTTCATAAAAATTTACCTTTCTTGTGAAAATAACTGTATTATTCATGTTCCCCTTCAACTTCCTCACTGATTGCTTCCCACATTCTCATTGCACCTGAGATGTAACCTTTTATGAAGTTATCAAGATCAATAGAGATTGTGATAGCATCATCTAAATTCCCGTGGTCTAAATCAAACTGGGTTAAAAGAACAATAGTTATAACACCCTTTTCAGATAGAGCTTCCCATGCTTCCCCATAAGGAAAGGCCATTTCTATCCTGCCGTTATCTTTATGAATAATAACAACCAGATAAGGTTCATGTTCATCTTCATCGTAATCTACATCAACTTCCACTTCCCAGCAGGTTTCTTTATTTTCAATCATCTCTTTTATATAGCTGTCAGGTTCAATAATGACAACAATCTCTTCATCTTCAGAAATTCTAACATCATAAGGATGGTAGATATGTTGCTCCATTACTCTATTCCTCCTACTAATTTTTTTGCTTCTTCTAAAACCTCTTCAACCTGATGTTTTTCCGGCATTTCAACATATATCCTTAAGACAGGTTCTGTTCCTGATGCCCTGAATAAAAGCCAGCCGTCATTCTCAAAAATAAACTTAACCCCATCTGTTAAATCAACCTCTTTTACCTTTATACCTGCAATCTCTTTTAGATGTTCTTTTCTGAGGGTTTCAACAAGTTTTCTCCCTTGATCCCCTTTAACCTTCAAATCAAGTCTTTTATAGTAAGCTGTTCCAAACTCCCTGAAGACATCCTCTATTATCTGGGTAAGAGGTTTTCCGTGGAGAAGTATCATTTCCAGTATCATTAAACCTGATAAAAGACCGTCCCTTTCAGGGATGTGAAATCCAAACCCATAGCCACCTGATTCTTCCCCACCAAAGGCAATTTTCTCCTTTAAAAACAGATCTGCTATGTACTTGAAACCTACAGGGGTTTTGAAAAGCTTCCTTCCTTCTTTTTCACAGATTCTGTCCACCAGATATGATGTTGATACAGTTTTGGCAACAGCTCCAGGGGTTTTTTTGTTTCTTATTGTATGTAAAAGAAGCAGAACATAACCAAGCTGGGTATTTACAAACTCGCCTGCCTCATCAACAATACCAACCCTGTCTCCATCTCCATCATTTGCAATTCCCACCAGAGCTTCCTCAGCAACAACCTTCCCCATAAGGAGGGGGATATTTTTTTCTATAGGCTCTGGATGATGAAAACCAAAAAAAGCATCTCTATAGTGGTTTATCTCAATAACATCTATTAATGTTCCTTCTAAAGCATCTTTTAAAAGCCCTATTGTAGCCCCATGCATTGGATCATGGACTACCTTTTCCTGTTTTTGTTTGAACACCCCCGGGATTATGTAAGATTTTAGTTTTTCAACATAGTATTTGTTAAAGTCCATTTCTTCCCAGTTTGTATTTCCCCTTTTAACGTCTGACATTCCTATTCTTTTTTCCACATCAGAAATAATCTCCGGTGTTGCAGGTCCTCCATATCCTCCCTTGATTTTATAACCGTTGTATCTGTATGTATTATGCGATGCAGTTATCATAACCCCTTCATCAGCATTTAACTCCTTTGCCATAAGGGATAATGCCGGCGTGGAACAAACCTTTGATGAAAGAACAACTTCAAAACCATTACTTGAAAAAACCTCTGCAACAACAGAAGCAAAATCTTCAGACATAAACCTTGGATCATACCCAACGACAACTTTTTTACCGCCATTTGACTTTATATGTTCTGCATGTGCCTGAGCAACCTTTGAAACGTTATCAAAGGTAAACTCATCAGCTATTATTGCCCTCCATCCATCTGTCCCAAATTTAATTCCCATTGTATCCTCCAAAGGGGAGCAAAGTTTCCTTAAATTTTAGAGGTTTTGGATATCCAAATCAAATATATATTTTTCTAATGATGTGCCTGATATAACCGATAACATACTTAAAAGCTTTAATAAGGAATAAAAGTAAATGAACACAATAACCTGCAATTTTTACGAGGACATAAAGCAGAAAAAGAGGCTTTCCCATGAAGAGATAAAAAAATTGATGGACATTGTGAGAAAGGAACTTAGCTTTCTTATTAAACACAATATTCCCCCTGTGCCTAAAAATTACGAAAAGTGGTTTTTGTTGTTCTGTTATCTAAACGAAACTGGAAAGGAGCTAACAGATTTAGAAATCATAGGTCTTTACAAACAGGTTTTTGAAGAGGACATTGCAAGTGTTGGGGAAACACAGGAAGAAGAGCTTTCTGAAACATTAGCATATGTAGCGGAGAAGTTAGACGTGATAATGCTTGATTTAATAGAAAATATAAATTTCCACCAGAAAAATATAGATACCCACACAAAAAAGCTTTCCCAGACAACAAAAGACCTTTCCTATCATGACCTAACTACAGCGGTGAATCTCGTTTTAAAAGAGATACAGGAACTAAAGAAACAAAACTCTATGCTTAAACAGGAAGTAGAAAGATACCACGAAGAGATAAGAAAACTTCAAAAAGAGCTGGCCCATGCAAAGGCTGAGGCAAGTTATGACTTTTTAACAGGCCTGGTGAATAGAAAAAGGTTTGAAAGGGCTATTGAAGATGCTATAAAAGATTTCCACAGGAAAAATTATCCTTTCTCCCTTATATACGTTGATGTAGATAACTTTAAGAAGATAAATGATACATACGGCCATTTGGCAGGTGATATTGTTTTAAAAGAAATCGCATCAATATTTAAGTTTTATCTAAGGGCCAATACTGTAGTAGGAAGAATAGGAGGGGAAGAGTTTTGTATTCTTCTTCCTGGTGTTGAAATAAAAGACGCAAAAAATATAGCAGAGAGACTAAGAAAAATAATAGAAAATAGAGAAATAAGGCTTGAAGATGGAACATCTATAAAAGTGACAGCTTCCTTTGGGGTTACACAGGTAAAAATGGGGGATACTGTAAAATCTATATTAGAAAGGGCCGATAAAGCCCTTTACAAAGCCAAAAAAGAAGGAAAAAACAGAGTAGAAGTTGTAATGTAAATCAGGGTTTTTTTAGAACTTTTTTTCTTATTCTAACTGCGTCTGGAGTTACTTCTATAAGTTCATCTTCTGCTATCCATTCCATTGCTTTTTCAAAGTCCATTACCTTATGGGGGGTGATTTTTATATTCTCATCATTTGCAGCAGCCCTTACATTGGTAAGCTTTTTTTCCCTTGTTATATTTACCCACAGATCTTTATCCCTGTTGTGTTCTCCGATAACCATTCCTTCATAAACTTCCGTTCCAGGTGGAATAAAGAAAATACCCCTATCCTGAAGTGAAAATATAGCATACCCTGTTGCTACACCTTTCCTGTCAGATACGATAGCACCATTCTGTCTGGTTTTAATATCACCAAACCAGGGTTCCCAGCCTTCAAACAAGGTGTTTATAAGACCTTCTCCCCTTGTATCTGTTTTAAATTCAGAACGATACCCTATAAGTCCCCTTGAAGGAACAAGAAACTCAAGTCTTACCCTACCGCTTCCGTGGTTTATCATATTTACCATTTTTCCTTTTCTTGAACCAAGCTTCTCAGTTACAACCCCTACAAACTCTTCTGGAATATCAACCAGAACCCTCTCTACAGGTTCATGTTTTACACCGTTTATCTCCTTTGTTATTACCTCAGGCTTTGATACCTGAAATTCGTATCCTTCTCTGCGCATCATTTCAGCAAGTATAGAAAGCTGGAGTTCACCTCTGCCCATAACAAGAAAAGCTTCAGGGTTTTCGGTGTCTTCAACTCTTATTGCCACATTTGTCAAAGTCTCTTTATAAAGTCTTTCCCTTAAATGCCTTGAGGTTAAGAACTTACCGCTCCTACCTGCAAAAGGGGAGTCATTAACAGAGAAAACCATAGAAATGGTAGGCTCCTCAACAGTTATAGGAGGGAGGGCTTCAGGGTTTTCAAAATCTGCAATAGTATCCCCTATATGAATATCATCAAGTCCAGCTACAGCAATAATATCCCCTGCTTTTGCTTCCTTTGTTTCAACCCTTTTTAAACCTTCGTATGTGTATAATGCCCTTACTGTTCCTTTTTTTATACTTCCGTCTCTTTTTACAACAGAAACCTGCTGACCCACCCTAATAGAACCATTAAAGACCCTTCCGATAGCCAATCTTCCAACATAGTTATCGTAATCTAAAGATGTTATAAGAAACTGTAAACCTTTCTCTGGATTGTAAGAAGGGGGAGGCATATATTCAACGATCTTTTCAAATAAAGGCCTCATATCTGTTGATTTATCATCAAGTTCTTCCTTTGCTATTCCGTCTTTGCCTATAGTGTATAAAATTGGAAACTCAAGCTGTTCTTCTTCTGCATCAAGGTCTATAAAAAGATCATAAATCTCGTTTATAACTTCATTTATCCTTGCATCAGGTCTATCTATTTTGTTTATAACTACAAGGGGTGTAAGACCTGCCTCTAATGCTTTTTGAAGGACAAATCTTGTCTGGGGCATTGGACCTTCTGCAGCATCAACAAGAAGTATGACACCATCAACCATTTTTAATGTCCTTTCAACCTCACCTCCAAAATCAGCGTGCCCTGGCGTATCAACAATATTTATTTTGATATTTTTGTATCTTATTGCCGTATTTTTCGCCATTATTGTGATGCCCCTTTCCCTTTCAAGGTCAATATTATCAAGTATCCTCTCTTCCACCTCCTCATTATCCCTGAATGTTCCACTTTGCTTTAGAAGGGCATCTACCAGGGTTGTTTTCCCGTGGTCAACGTGGGCAATAATGGCAATGTTCCTTATGTCTTCCCTTAAGGCCTTTGCTTCCTTTTTTAACATTTTTTCCAAAATTTCACCTCTTAATTTTTTAGTTATGACTATTTTAGCATCTAAATAAAGGGGTAAATCTGAGGAATATCAAACTGTTAATGTTTGAATATTTTGTAAAAGAGAACAGCTCCAAAAAAGACAGCCATCACAAATAGAATATCAACCTCCCAGGTATATCCTGTCTGCTTGAAGAAAGGAATAGACAGCAGTAGTCCGATAAACATAATGGCATAAACAATTTTGTGTATCTGATTTTTGTAAAACTGCTGAAGTTCCTCTAAATCCTTAAATATAACTTGAATTGAAATTCTTTCCCTTATAAGAAGTCTGTAAGCATTTTCCAGCTTAAATATAGCGTAAAATGCCAGCTCTGCGCTGTCCCTCACTTCACCAAGTTTTTCAACAATATACTCCTTTGTTGATGTTGTAATAAACTTTTTTAACCTCTGGGTTGGATTAAATGAAGGATCCAGTTCCCTAACTGTTCCCTCAAGATTTATAGCAGCCTTTCCCAGATAAGCTATATCGGTGGGAAGCCTTAATTTGTTTGTTCTGACAAATTCAATAATATCAAGTATCATCTCCTTTAAATCTATCTCTTCAAGTTTTTTATTGTGGTACTTTTCAAGGAAAAACTGAAGGTCTGCCTCAAAATTACTGAAATCTGTGTATGGGGTGAACATATTAAAACCTTCATAAAACTGGATAGCTAGATTTATATCAAGGGTTGTAACAGCAACAATATAATCAAAAAAATACCGTTTTTTTGTTTTTGATAAAAAAGCTACCATACCGTAATCAACGGCACACACCCTTCCATCATCAAGGACAAAGAGATTTCCAGGGTGGGGATCAGCATGGTAAACCCCATCTTTAAAAACCATTTTGAAGTAGGCGTCTGTCAGTTTCTCAGCTAATTTTTTAAGATCAAACCCTTTTTCCTTTAAAACCTGAATATTTGAAATCTTTGTCCCTTCAATAAACTCTGTTATTAAAATTTCAGAACTTGATATATCCTCAAAACATTTTGGAACGTAAAAATCAGGGTAATCTTTAAAGTTTTCCTGAAAAATTTTTATATTCTGGGCCTCTATCTCAAAATCCGCTTCATTTAAGGTAGTTCTTTTAAACTGGTAGATAACCCCTTTTATATTAAATTCTTTAACAGTTTTTGAATGCTTCTCAAGAAAATCAATAATAGTAAGCATCAGCTGGGCATCTAACTCTATCATTTCCCTTAAGTTTGGTCTTCTAACTTTTATAGCAACCTTCTCTCCAGTTTGTAGATATCCAACATGAACCTGGGATATAGATGCTGAAGCTATAGGTTTTGGATCTATGTATGAAAAAATCTCCCACAGCTTATCCCCATAATTCCTTTTAAGGATCTCCTCTATTACTTCAAATTCTATTGGAGCTACTTTGTCTTGAAGTTTTATCAATTCCTGTATGACACTCTGGGGAACAAGGTCAGGTCTTGTACTTAAAACCTGTCCCAGTTTTATAAAGGAAGGTCCAAGTTTTTCTAAAGCTTCTCTGATTCTCCTGGGCTGGGCTTCCTCGTCAATCTCTATACCAAGAAGGGCTTTAAAATAGTCATATACATTGCTAAAACCAAGCCCTGATAAGGTTTTACTTATTTCAATAAATCTTTTTGCTAATTTAACCTTTTTCCTAAACATCTATCCCCTGCTTGTTTAAAAGCTCTTTCATCTGTCTGGCTATATTCTGTATTTCCCACTGGGCATGGGGATCTGTTCTTTTTACAATAAAATCCTTTATCCAGCTTAATGTTCCAGACACAACAATAGTTGTTTTTCTTCCGTGGGGAAGGATAAACCTTCCATCCTCCCTTTTAATCTTACATCTATAAACCGCGTATTCATATACAATCTCAGAAAGCTGATCTGTGTATACAAAAAGATCTTCTAAAGACAGAACCTGAGGATTTTTTTTAATAATATCTTCAACCCTTCTTCTTATTTTTTCCTTTACATCCTTTTTTATATCCTGGGCTTCATCAACAGCTGATAACAACCCCTGTATTATATTCTTAAAAGAGCTGAAAATCTCTTCTGTATTTAAAGTACAATCGGAGTTTATAACAGATGGAGGTAAGATAAGTAAATTTTCATCCTCCTTAACGTACCTCTGGCTCCTCTGGGAGTAATTCAGCGCTGTATGCCTTACAAGCTGATGGGTCATTGTCCTGGAAACATTATCAATATAAAAAACAGCATAACCATCATAATCAGAAACAAGACCTATAAGTGTTGTATTTCCAATCTGTCCCAATGGGGTAATAGGAATATCGTAATCAGCCATCCTTTTAAATGTATCAAAATATTCTTTCTCATTTTTTTCAAGAAGCTTCTCTAGGTAATGCCTCAGGGAAATTCCTATAACTGTTGGGAAAGATGGATTGTAGTGGGATTTAAAATGTGTAGCTCCTATTTTTTGGGCAAGTATTTTAGCTTTTTCTTTTTTTGGCAGATTTTGTAAAGATTTATCAATATGCCTGTCTATAATCTCCTCATCTATAAGGGATAGATCTTTATATGCAAAGGAGTGGGCAAATACACTAAAATGCTTGTAATTTCCAAGTTTTGAAAGGAACTTAGCCCTATCCTCTTTACTGACAACCCGGGGATCATTTAAAAGATAATCCAGATCCCCTGAAGAGTAACAGGTTCTAGCACCTATAGCTGTAAAAGGGATGCTGTCTTTAAAATCTTCCAGGGAAAAAATATCAAGGATTTCCATCTATACCACCTTTGTGAAAAATTTTTGCCTAAACATTATAATTTATAACCGATTTAAAAAAATATTTCGGGGAGATAAATGAAAAAAATAAAGATAAATGATACATTTATCATTTTGAAGAAAGGGGATATTACAGAAGAGGATACAGAAGCTATTGTAAATGCTGCAAATTCATCATTAATGGGGGGCGGTGGTGTTGATGGGGCAATCCATTCTAAAGGCGGTCCTACAATACTTGAAGAATGCAAGAAAATAAGACAGGAGCAGTATCCTTATGGACTTCCTACTGGGGAAGCAGTCATAACATCAGGGGGGAATTTAAAGGCAAAGTATGTTATACATACTGTAGGTCCTATCTGCCTTGAAGGACAGTTATCAAAGGAAAAAAGGTCTCTTTTAGAAAAAGCCTACTGGAACAGTCTAAAACTTGCCAAAGAAAAAGGAATTAAAACAGTATCTTTTCCGTCTATAAGTACAGGGGCTTACAGATGTCCCGTTTTTGATTCAGCAAAAACAGCTTTAAAAACGGTGATAGATTTCATAGAAAAGGAAGATTTTTTGAAAGAGATTAGATTTGTATTATTTACAGATGACACATACACACAGTATGAAAAAGCTCTAGAGGAGCTGTTAAATGAACATTGACATTGTAGATGTTGCCCTTGTTTCTATTATCTTTACTATAGTTGGGTACTACGCCTACTTACGGTACAAAGAAGAAAAACACAAACAGGAAAAACAACTAATACCAATGCTGGAAGCATACAAGGAAAGATTTTTAAAAGAAAAGGAAGAGTTTAAAGAAAAGGCAAGATACTTTAAAAAGCTCATGGAGGAAGCGGAAAAAGAATGGCACCAGATAAAACAAAATATACCCAACTACAAATGGACGGAAGAAGATAAAAAATATCTGAAGGAGTTAAAGGGAACAGATTTTGAAAGGACATTTACAGTTTTGTTTCATATCCTTGGGTTCAAAACAGATGAACCCCCTATATACAAGGATCATAATATAGACCTTATCATAGAAACAGAAAAAGATAGGATATGTGTTGATTTCATTGATTTTTCACAGGTAAAAAAGATAAATGAAGATTATCTTCAGGATTTAGAAAAGGGAAGGGAAAAATACAGGTGCAAAACTGTGTGGATTTTAACAAATACAGATATTCCGGAGGATAAGGAAAAACTTATATATAAGTATGATATGAACCTGTTTGAATTTAAACAGATTGTAAAATTTTTCCCATCATACAGGATAGTGGTTGATTATGATAGAAACAGGACAAAATTCCACAACTTTGAACTTTTATATAAAGAGACCCAGGATGAGATTATAAGAAGGGACTACTGGGTAAAAGAGGTAGAAGAAAAACTTGAGGAGGCTAAAAAGAAAAGAATGGATAAATCCAACAAGAAAAAGGAGTTAGAGGTAAAATGAAAAGGATACTTTTTTTTATACTGGGGGTTATTATGCTGGCACATTCAGAGGTGATTTTGGATAAAGAAAATCTTTATATAGAAAAACTTGATAACGGAGCAACTTTAATAATTAAAGAGAGGGATGATACCCAAGCAGTTGCCCTTCAGGTGTGGTTTGGGGTAGGCTCCGTTTACGAAAAGGATAATGAAAGGGGGCTTTCCCATTTCCTTGAGCATATGCTTTTCAACGGCACAAAATACACAAAACCTGGAGAGATAGAGGCAGAAATTGAAAAAAAAGGCGGAAGTATAAATGCAGGAACAAGTTTTGACTTTACATACTACCACGTTGAAATAGCTGCTCCTTTCTGGAAAGAAAGCCTGAAATATCTGTATTATATGACCACAGCCCCTTTACTTTCTAAAGAAATGATAGAAAAAGAAAAACCTATTGTCCTTGAAGAGCTCAACAGGGCTCTGGATAATCCTAAAAGGATCCTGTGGTATAAATACAATGAGCTTGCATATAAAGTCAGTAACTATAAACATCCTGTTATTGGTTATAGAGAAACAATACAGAATTTCAATGAAAAGCTTGTAAAGGAGTACTTTTATTCCCATTATGTTCCATCAAACACATATATTGTCGTGGATGGGAATATAAACAAAGATGAGGTTCTGGCATTTGTAAAAGAAACCTTTGGAAAAGTAAAGGGGAAATTCTACAAACCTCCCCCTGTTCCCTTAGAACCTGAACAAAAAGAGATAAGATCAGCTGTAATAAAAAAACCCCAGGTAACAAGGGCTTATGTAGCTATTGGCTGGCAGGCTCCCCCTGTAAGCTCTGAAGAAACATTTCCAGCAAATGTTTTAGAAGAGATTTTCTTTGGAGGGAGAACATCTATTATGTACCAGGAACTTAGAGAAAAGGGTCTTGTTCAGGCAATTTACGGTGGATACTCAGGTTACAAAGGAACAAGCCAGTTTATCATATATTACATAACAGATGTTGATAAAAAGGATAAAGTAAAAAATAAGATATTTGAGATACTTAAAAGGTATCTCAAGGAAGGAATACCTGAAGACCTTGTTGAAAATGCAAAGAGAAGGCTGGTGAACGGTGAAGTTTTCTCAAGGGAAGAAGTTACCCACGATGCAGAATCAATAGGTTATGCAGCATCTGTAGTTGGAAACCTTGACTATGACCTGAAGTATATACAAAAAATCTCAGCTGTAAAAAAGGAGGATGTAGACAGATTTTTAAGAAAGTATATAAAACTTGACGCCTATACAGAGGTTCAACTTTTACCAGAGGAAAAACAGTAGTTGTTTTTTTTACTCTTTTGTTGTAGTATTTTGTTTTCAAATTAAGAACAAGTATTTTCAATGATTTAGGGAGGGTATATTGAAAATAGCCGTTGCTGGAGCCGGGTATGTTGGTCTGTCAAATGCCATACTTCTTGCCCAGAAAAATGAAGTGGTGCTAAAGGATATAGACCCCAAAAAAGTAGAGCTTATAAACAACAAAATATCCCCAATAATAGATAAAGATATTCAGGATTACCTGAAAAATAAGCCTCTAAATCTAAAGGCAACATTAGATCCACAGGAAGCCTATAAAAACGCAGAATTTGTAATAGTTGCCACCCCAACTGATTACGATCCAATAACAAATTACTTTAATACAAAGTCTGTTGAAGGGGTTATATCAGAGGTCAGGGAAATAAATCCAGAGGCTACCATTGTCATAAAATCAACTATTCCTGTTGGTTTTACTGACCAGATGAGGGAAAGGTTTAAAACAGATAAAATTATCTTTTCCCCAGAGTTTTTAAGGGAAGGAAAAGCCCTTTATGACAATCTGTATCCATCAAGGATTATTGTAGGAGACAAAAGTGAAAAAGCCAAGGTATTTGCCGATCTTCTAAAGGAAGGGGCATTAAAAGAGGAGATTCCTGTTTTATTTACAGGTTCAGTTGAGGCTGAAGCCATAAAACTCTTTGCAAATACTTATCTTGCAATGAGGGTAGCATTCTTCAACGAGCTTGATACTTTTGCTGAAAGCCACGGTTTAAATTCAAGGGAAATAATAGAAGGGGTCTGTCTAGATCCAAGGATAGGAATGCACTATAACAATCCTTCCTTTGGATATGGAGGATACTGTTTACCAAAAGATACAAAACAGCTTCTGGCAAACTACCAGGAAAAAAACATCCCAACATTTTTAATAAAGGCAACAATAGAATCAAATATATCAAGGAAATACTATATAGCTGAGCAGATAGTTAAGAAAAATCCTAAACTTGTAGGGGTTTATAGACTAAGTATGAAAGCCGGTTCAGATAACCACCGTTCTGCAGCTATTATTGATATTATTGAATATTTAAAAGCAAAAGATATAGATATTATCATTTACGAGCCTCTACTTGAGGAAGATACGTTTATGGGATTTCCTGTAGAAAAGGAGATATCAAGATTTAAAGAAAGGGCTGATCTTATTGTGGCAAATAGGTTTTCTAAAGAACTGGAAGATGTAAAAGATAAAGTTTACACAAGGGATATATTCCAAAGGGACTAAAAGTCCCTTTAATCCCTTACAAAATGGGATAAAAAGTGTGCCGTAACTGTATCCATTGTCTGAACGTGGTTTACAATCCATGGAACAAATATCTGGGAAAGATAACTCTTTAAAAGGGATGGATCTTTACTTTTTTCAAATTTTCTTTTTAGCTGGCCTAACTCCATTAAAACCCTATCATGTTCTCCCTTGTGCATAGGATATGCAAAGAAGTTGTATTCCTCCATAAGCCCCTGTTCAAAAGAAAAATGCTCCTGAACATCCTTTAAAAACTCTTCAAAAAGAGTTTCCACATCCTCTATAGAGGCTTCCCCTTTTTCATATTTCTCTATAGTCTCATAAAGCCTGTTGAGTATATCTATCTCCACATCATGGATCTGGTTCATCTTTTCAACGGCAACCTTAGGAACTAAACTTTTATCTAAAAGCATACATTTCCTCCTTTAAAATCTTAGCAGGTTATATTAATCTGGATAATAAGACTTAATTTCAATGATAAATATCAAGAGGAAAACAGTGCTTAAGAATGTTTTAAAGGGAAAGCCCCTCTTTTAATTCTTTAACAAGGGATTTTATACCTTCTATATCCCCTCTACCCTGAAGCTTTACAACGGCACTACCAACAATAACACCATCAGATATATCAGCCAGCTTTTCAGTATGTTCCCTTTTGGAAACCCCAAATCCCACTGCAACATACCTTTTTGTCAGCTCCTTTATTTCCCTGACCTTACTAGCTAACTCTTCCCATGGAAGTTGGTCCCTTTCCCCTGTTATCCCTGTTAGGGAAACGTAGTATATAAAACCATCACTCATTTTTCCTATAAGTTTTATCCTTGCACTGTGGGATGTAGGGGCTAAGAGAAAAATTGTAGATAGGTTTAAGCTGTTTGCTTTCTTTTTAAAACTTTTTGCTTCCTCAGGGGGAAGGTCTGGAACAATAAAACCATCTATACCACTTTCCTTTGCCAGGGATAAAAATTTATCCTCACCCATCACAAAAATAGGATTGTAGTATGTCATAGCAATCAGAGGAACATCAGGGAAAGAATTTTTCAGCTTTTTGGTTAGTTCAAAAACATTAACAGGGGTTATACCATCTTTTACTGCTTTTTCATGGGCTACCTGAATAGTTGGGCCATCTGCTACAGGATCAGAAAAAGGAATTCCAACCTCCAGAATATCAGCACCAGCCTCAATAAGTGCCTTTGCTGTTTCATAACTTTTATCTAAAGAAGGATAACCTGCCATAAAATAGCAGATAAGGGGCTTTTTTTCTTTAAAAACCGATTCTATAAAATCCATCTAAACACCTTATCTCTTTTTATATAAAATTATACTATCATCTGGAATACTATTTTGAAAAAGGGGTAGATGATGTATATATGGATAAAAGCCTTTCACGTGATATCAGTAATAGCATGGATGGCGGTGCTTTTTTATCTTCCCAGACTTTTTGTTTACCACGTTGAAAACAAGGAAAAAAAGGAGTTTGTGGAAGTAATAAAAGTGATGGAATACAAGCTCCACAAGTATATAGGGATCCCTGCCTTTTGGGGCACAGTTCTTTCAGGTATCGGTATGATTATTTTAAATCCGGATATATTCAAAACAGGGGGATGGATACATCTCAAATTAACTGGGGCAGTCCTTCTTATCGGATACTATATACACCTGGCCTTTTTAAGGAAAAAGCTTGAAAATAACCAGTGTTCAAAATCAGGAAAATTTTTCAGAATGTATAATGAAGTTCCTACAATACTGATGATTATTATTGTTATCATGGTTATTGTTAAGCCTTTTTGAGGTTAGGTTATGTTAGACAGAATTTTTTTAAGAAAAAAATTAGAAGAATTCTACCTGGAAGATGTGGGATATAAAGATATAACAACAGACAATCTATCTGCAGATAGGGATATAACAGGTCATATTATCTTTAAGGAAGATGGTATTGTTGCAGGTCTTGAGTTTGCAAAGGAGGTTTTTCTTCTTGTTAATAACTCCCTTAACATATCCCTGCTAAAAAAGGATGGGGATTTTGTAAAAAAGGGGGAAAGGGTTCTTCTCGTGGAAGGAAGCGGTAAATCTATTCTGAAAGGGGAAAGGCTAGCTTTAAACATATTACAGAGATTATCAGGGATCGCAACAAATACATACAGATATACAGAAAAAATAAAAGATTTAAAAACGAAGCTTTTAGATACAAGGAAAACGACTCCAGGTTTCAGGGCTTTTGAAAAATACGCTGTCCAGGTAGGAGGTGGATACAACCATAGATTTGCCCTTTATGATATGGTTATGATAAAGGACAATCACATATCCATGGTAGGGGGAATAAAGAAAGCTGTAGAGGAAATCAAAAGAAAGGTTTCTCCTATGGTTAAGATTGAGGTTGAGGTATCCTCTTTAACAGAAGTTGAAGAAGCTTTAGAAGCCCAAGTAGATATTATTATGCTTGACAATATGTCCATAGAAGATATGAAAAAAGCGGTATCTATAATAGGAGACAAAGCTAAAACAGAGGCTTCAGGAAATATAACAATAGAAAATATAAGGAAAGTAGCATTGACAGGGGTTGATTTTATATCCTCAGGTTCTATTATCCATTCAAGCAGATGGCTTGATATAAGCCTCAAGTTTAGCTTCTGATTTTTGTCCTACATTTTTCACACCAAACAGCTATTTTTATATATCTATAAAACACATAGAGGTTCAGATCATGAATATAAAAGAGATAAAAGAACTTGCAAAAAAATTTACCCCTGAACAGCTGGATAACTGTATAACTCAGGCTATTGAAAATGATGGAAAAAGTGAATGTTATATAGGTGATGATGTTTTAGAGGTGGTAAATACCCTTGCAAAAGCCCAGACAGTAAGGGAGCTTATGGAACAGGGAATGTCAGAAATAGAGGCTATAAGGGAACTTGCAAGAAGAATTAGAAAAGTCCAAGGGGCAGAATGAAGAAGGCTGTTCTTTTATTTGCTTTAATGTGGAATGACGACAAAAAACTTAAGCAGATTGAAGGGATACTTTTATCAAGGTATGGAGAAAAAATTTTAGAAACACCTCCCTTCACCCTGCCTTACTCCACCTACTACCAGAAAGAAATGGGGGAAGGTTTAAAAAAGAAGTTTATAGCCCTAAACTTGTTTATCCAGAAGGATCAACTTGTTGAAATAAAGCTAAAAAGTATGGAACTGGAAAAGGATTTTTCTATAAATGGTAAAAGGACTGTAAATATAGATCCCCTTTATTTAGACGACTTTCAGGTTGTCGTATCTTCTAAAAAGGACAAAGGAAGCCGTATATACCTCGGCAAAGGGGTTTTTGCAGAACTTGAACTGCTGTACCACCACGGTTCCTTTCAACCCCTTATATGGACTTACCTTGACTATAAAGAAAATGTAGAATTTTTTAATAAAGTTAGAAAATACTACCTTGGAAAGGTATAATCTTCTAAAGGAGGCCCTATGAACGTACTGCTTGGTGTTTTGTTATTCTTTGTAACTTTCTGTTATGCTCAAACCACAGATATAGAAAAGAAAAGCATATACGAATATTCTGATAATGATATAGTGTCAAACAGCTGGATAAATGATTATTTTCTTATAAAACGTATCTTTTTATATCCAATACTGATTAGCCACATAGATGAACTTGATATATCACCACAACAGCTTGATACAATAAGAACATTTTACAGGGAAAATCTATATACAATGATAGAGAAAGCCCGTAAAGTAAAGGAATATCAAGATGAACTTTACGACCTTATACTCCACGGAGGAGAAACAAAAAAGATAAAAGAGCTTATTATAGAAATAGCAAAGTTAAAGGCCGAGTTAACAGCCTACAATGTGAAAGAAATTAGAACCATCCAAAATACCCTATCAACAGACCAGTATGAAACTCTGCTGGAGTATATAAATCAAAATGAGTAAGAGACTTTTATTAGGGGTTTTACTGGTTTTTAAAATAAGCTTTGGTATTACACTCCAAGAGGCTGTAGAAAGGGCAAAGTCAGTATCACCCCTTTATATGCAGTACAAAACCCAGCTAAAATCAGACTTTTACCAGTACAAGACGTGGATTTCCCCTTTTTTACCGTCTGTTTCTTACAGTTTTTCCTACACAAAAAATAAACACACAGACCCGGACTATTTTTCAAGGAACCATTCTTTAGGCATAAACTGGAATATTTATGATAGTGGAAGGAGCTTTTTTAATAGAAAAATACTCAAATATAACTACCTGTCTTCAAAGGAGCTGTTTAAAGAGAATGTTCTTGATATTGTGTATAACGTAAAGTATGCGTATATAAAGTGCGCTTCATCAAAAGAGATTGTTAAATTCAGAAAAACCCAGCTAAAAGCAGCTAAGCTTAATTTTGATATAGCAAAACGTAAGAAAAAGCTAGGACTTGTAAAAAAATCTGATGTTCTCCAGGCCCAGGTTAGATATGAAAATGCAAAATACGCCCTTGAGCAGGCTAAGAACCAGTATATAAAAGATCTGGCGGAACTTAACAGCTGGCTTGGATACCCTTTAGATAGTGAGACAGAAATTAATACAGATGATTTTTATTTTTATGCCGATGATACTATCCCCCCATTTTACAAAATAGAGGATACAGCCCTAAAAAAAAGACCCCTCTTAAAACAGTACAGATACAATATTAAAGCTTCTAAGTTTTCCGTAAAGCAGACTCTTTTTTCCTTCTCCCCTTATATATCCCTTTCTTATGGAAGGACAAAATACTTCAGCAGTATAATAGGATCAAATCAATACACCTCTTTTTACAGTATTTCCCTGAACTGGGATATATTCACAGGGTTCCAGAGATACTACAGATATCTATCAGCAAAGGAAACAGAAAAAAGCAGTAAATATTCCTTCCTTGAAACAAGAAGAAAGCTAAAACTAAATCTGTTTAAAACATACACAGATCTAAAAACAGCTGTAGCAAAACTAAAAGTCGCAAAGGCACTTTTAGAAGAGGCAAACCTTAACTACAAGCAGGCCCTTGGAGAGTACAAAGTGGGAACCGGGGATATCCTTTCCCTAATAAGAGCAGAGGAAGCTCTGGCATCGGCCCATGAAACCTACATAAACTCCCTCCTTGATATTGCAGTAGCAAAAATAACACTGGAAAGGCAGATGGGAATAACCAGTATTACCGAGGTTATGAAATGAAGAAGGTCCTTATTTTTGTGGTGATTTTTGGAATTATTTTAGGGGGATTTTTTGGCTATAAAAAGTTTTTCAGTAAAAAGGAAGAGATAAAGGTTTTAAAAACAGCAAAAGTATTCAGGGGGAAAATACAGAACATTATAAACGCTACAGCTATTGTAAAAACGCAGGTAAACGCCTATGTAAAAGTTGGAGCAAGGGCTACAGGAACAATTCAGGAGATGAATGTTGATATAGGGGATCATGTTAAAAAAGGGGAGCTTATAGCTGTTATAGACCAGAGGGAAATTTTAAAAGATATTAAAAAAGCAGAAGCAGACTATAAAAAATCCATAGCCAAACTGGAAAATATAAAAAAAGTATATCCGGTAAAAATAAAGGAAGCCCAAAAAAAACTCAAATCTGCAAAAGCTTCATTTGAATATGCAAAATGGAAGTTTGAAAGGGAAGAAAAACTCCTAAAAGAGGAATTTACAACAAAGGAAAACTACGAGATAGCCCGAAGGGAACTTGAGAAAAAAAAGGCAGAACTGGAAGTTGCAAAAGCAGAGTTAGAAAGATTAAAAAAGGAATATAAAACACTACTTGCAGAAACAAAACAACAGGTGAGGTATGCAAAGGAAAACCTTGAAAAACAAAAGGTAAGACTTTCTTACACCCTTATATACTCACCTATAGATGGGATTGTTTCAAAAATAGCTGCAAGGAAAGGGGAAACTGTTGTTGCAGGTTTACAGGTAGCAAACCTTATTACAATACTTGATCCTACAAAGCTAGAAGTCAGGATATATACAGATGAAACAGACATAGGTAAAGTAAGACCTGGCCAGAAGGTATTTTACTTTGTTGATGCATACCCGGATAAAATGTTTGAGGGGATTATCTCAAGTATATATCCTGAGCCTGTCGTAAAACAAAATATTGTTTACTACATGTCCATAGTAAAAGTAAAACCTGAATATACAAAATACCTGAAACCTGAAATGACTGTGTATGCAAAAATTATTACCGGAGAAAAGGAAAATGCCCTCCTTATCCCAAATGAAGCTTTAAGATACGAAAAGGGAAAACAGTACGTTTATAAAATAGTAAATGGAAAACCTGTTAAAACGTATATAAAAACCGGTTGGATGGATGAAAAGTACACCGAGGTTTTAAAAGGACTAAAGGAAGGGGATGTAGTTGCTGTAAAACTTATACTTCCCAAAAGAACAAAAGAGCTCAGGTAATGGAAGAACTTATAAAGTTAGAAGGGATAAAAAAGGTTTATCAGCACTTTGGCATAAAAACGGAAGTTTTAAAAGGTATATCCCTTACCATTAGGAAAGGAGAATTTGTGGCTATTATGGGGGTAAGTGGAAGTGGAAAAACAACCCTTATGAACATAATAGGATGTTTAGACACCCCTACCGAAGGAAAGTATCTCCTTGAAGGAAAGGATATATCAAAGCTTGATGATGATCAGCTTTCCCAGATAAGAAACAAATATATAGGTTTCATATTTCAAAACTTTTATCTTATTCCCTATCTTACCGCCCTGGAAAATGTCCTTGTCCCTACAATTTACTCAGAAAAACCTCCAAAAAATCCTAAAGAAAAAGCTGTAACCTTACTTGAAAAAGTAGGACTAGGTGAAAGGTTAAATCACAAACCTAACCAGCTTTCAGGTGGTCAGCAACAGAGGGTAGCAATAGCAAGGGCTTTAATAAATGATCCCCACCTTATTCTTGCAGATGAGCCAACAGGGGCATTAGATACAAAGACAGCTAAAGAGATAATGGAAATATTTAAGTCCCTCCATAAAGAAGGAAAAACAATAATCATCGTTACCCACGATCCAAATGTAGCAAAGCAGGCCCAGAGGATTATAAAAATAGAAGATGGAAAAATCATAGGAGAGGAAATTTTATCCTAAAGCCTTTTCCAGGATTTTTTTTATATCCTGTATCTCTTCTTTTGAAAAAGTTTTTTTAGGAAAAACAACAGACAGCACAGTTGTTCCCTTTTGGGAAAAAACAGATATTCTTAAAGGTTTTTCATTAAAAACCACAGTTAATACAAAAATCTTAAAGTCCTTTAAAACTCCCCCTGACTTTTCTTCTACAGAAACAATATCAAACTCTTTCCTTAAAATAGAAACCGCTTCCTCTACTGGGGTTTTTGTTGACAGGTATATCATTTTGTTTTTCCTTCTGGTATTTGCTGTGTTAAACAGTGAAAAGCACCTAACCCAACAACAATATCATAAGCATAAATTCCTATAACTCCCCTATCTGGGAAGAGCTTTTGAATAGTTTTGAGGGCTATACTGTCTTTATCACAACCATATATAGGTACAATAACAGCTGTATTTGATATATAGAAATTTGCGTAGCTTGCAGGTAATCTTTCCGGTTTTTCACTATCTGGATATTTATAAAATACAGGATCTGGCATAGGCAGTTCCACAATATTAAAAGGATTTCCATTCACATCTGAGAAGCTTTTTAATCTTTCAAGGTTCTCCTGAAGAGGTTCAAAGTTAGGATCTGATCTGTCATGTTCAACTACAGTAACAATAGTATCCTTTGATACAAATCTTGTTATATCGTCAATATGCCCATCTGTATCGTCCCCTATAATACCTTCCTTAAGCCAGAGTACCTTCTCTACCCCAAGGAAATTTTTTAGATTTAACTCTATCTCCTCCTTTGACATACCCGGATTTCTGTTAGGGTTTAAAAGACAGCTTTCTGTAGTTAAAAGACAGCCTTCCCCATTAACATCAATAGATCCCCCTTCAAGAACCATGTCAACAGAGATACACTCCACCCCAAGTATTTCTGCCATTTTCCTTGCTACTTTATCATCAAGTTCGTAAGGATATTTTCCCCCCCATGCATTAAACCTAAAATCAAGGGCTAAGAGAGTATTTTGGTCATTTTTTAAAAATATAGCCCCGTAATCTCTACACCACGCGTCATTTGTAGGAATTATATGTATTTTTACATCCCCTCTTACATCAAACTTTTCAAGCCTTTTCAAAAGATCCTTCTTTACTTCCTCATTATCTACATTTATGTGGACCGTTTCCCCTAAAGACACATATTTAACCATCTGAACAAATTCATCCCTTGCCTCTTCCAGTCTATCAAAAAATGTTTCATACGCCTGGGGATATGTGGTCCACGTTCCTGTATGTTTTTCCCATTCTGGGGGCATTTTATACCCTTTATCTTTTGGATACACTCCCAACCCCTTATACAATCTCTAAAAACTTTTTGAATGCTTCATCTACCTTTGATATATCTGTTCCTCCTCCCTGTGCCATATCAGGTCTTCCACCGCCTTTACCGCCAACCACTGGTGCAACTTCCTTTATAATATCCCCTGCTTTTATTTTTTGAGTTAGCTCCTTTGAAACTGCTGCTATCAGATTTACCTTGTTTTTTTCTCTGTCTATTGAAGCCAGTAAAACAACAGATTTGCCAAGTTTAGACCTTGCCACATCTGCAAGATCCCTTAACTCGTTTGGGGCTAGATTTTCAAGTTTTCCATATGCAGCCTTGAAATCTCCCCTGTCAACTACGTGTAAAATCTGCGTAATCCTGTCAACGATTGATTTTTTCTTTATGTTTTCAATCTCCCTTTCAAGCTCTTTTACTTTAAGTTTAAGCGTTTCAATTCTGTCTATAATCTGGTCTTCCTTTGCAGTTAATGATTTTGAAATTTCTTTTAACA
>CAZHWB010000066.1:0-4518 GCA_964536105.1 uncultured Aquificales bacterium
TGAGCTTGAGCAGCGCCAGCAATAACTCCTGTTGCAACAGCACCTAATAGTGCCGATCTTGCTAATTTCTTCATGACTTTAACCCCCTTTAGGTTTTTTTAACTTAAATTTCAAATTTGTTGTTTATTCAATAGCAATGCCTATGCCAAAATGTAAGTGATTGATATGACTTGAATTTTTCAGTACATAGATTTATCAAAATCGTTATACATATTTACAGACAATTGGAAACATACAGGAAAGCCTTTATTTGCGCTTGTTAAAAGGGGTTGTAAAAATAGATAACAATTATATGTATGTAAAATTTCTTTACAGATACTATGTGTGAAATTTTATATTTTTTGGAATTTGAAAAAATTTTTTACAGTCAAGATCTATTTTGAGTATAATCCAGAACATAAGACATTAGGTCTTTTATACCGGTTCCCTCTTTTGAGGAAGTAAGAAACACAGGAATATTTTTCGGCAGATTTAATGTTTCCTTTACTACTTTTTTAACCTTTGCTTTCTCACTTTGATTTAACTTATCGGCCTTCGTTGCAACAACAATATAAGGAATACCAAGATTTTCCAACCATTCTTTCATTAAAATATCTAAATTTGTCGGCTTATGGCGACTATCAACTAGCATAATTACCAGCTTCAGGTTTTCCCTTGTATGGAAGTATGTTTCTATCATTTTTTTCCATTTTTCCCTTTCGGCTTTGGAAACTGCAGCATATCCATAGCCAGGAAGATCAACAAAGTAAATCTTATCATTTAGAAGAAAAAAGTTTATGAGGCGCGTTTTTCCTGGAGATGAGGATACTTTTGCTATATTTCTCTTAAATATAGCATTTATTAAGGAAGATTTTCCTACATTTGATCGTCCTACTATAGCAACTTCAGGTTTATCTGGAGGAGGATAATCCTGGGGTTTTACAGCACTTTTTATAAACTTTACCTTTTTAACAACTGCCATTTAACTTGCTTTTTCATATATCATTATTGGTTGTTTTTTTCTTAAAACAACATCCTTATCTATAACAACTTTTTTAACCCCTTTTGCCTGGGGTATTTCATACATAACATCAAGCATTATTTCTTCCACAATAGCCCTTAATCCTCTAGCTCCTGTTTTCCTTGCTATTGCTTCCCTTGCTATTTCCCTTACAGCATCCTCCGTAAACTCAAGTTCAACTCCATCCATAGCTAAAAGTTTTTTATACTGCTTTATAAGTGCATTTTTAGGTTCTGTTAAAACCTTTACCAGAGCATCTTCATCCAGCTCATCAAGGGTAGCAATGACAGGAATTCTTCCTATAAACTCCGGTATAAGTCCAAATTTAATAAGATCTTCAACCCTTACCTTTGAAAGTATATTTCCTTCTTCCTCTTTAGATCTTATCTCCGTCGCAAAACCTATAGATTTTTTTCCAATTCTCTGTTTTATAATATCCTCAAGACCTACAAAAGCACCGCCAAGTATAAATAGAATATTTGTTGTATCTATCTGGATAAACTCCTGGTGGGGATGCTTTCTACCCCCTTGAGGGGGAATATTTGCAACTGTTCCTTCAAGAATTTTCAATAATGCCTGCTGAACACCCTCTCCAGAAACATCCCTGGTTATAGATGGATTTTCACCAGATTTCTTTGCTATTTTGTCTATCTCATCTATGTATATGATACCTTTTTCTGCCCTTTCTATATCATAATCTGCTGCCTGGACAAGTCTTACAAGTATGCTTTCAACATCCTCCCCTACGTATCCAGCCTCTGTTATATTCGTTGCATCGGCTATTGCAAAGGGGACATTTAGTATCTTTGCCAGTGTTCTGGCAAGTAAAGTTTTTCCTGAACCTGTTGGTCCAATAAGGAGAATATTACTCTTTTCAAGCTCTACATCTTCATCTGTAAATTTTTGTTTTGAAAATATCCTTTTGTAATGGTTATAAACAGCTACAGAAAGTATCTTCTTGGCCCTTTCCTGTCCAACTACATATTCATCTAATTTCTTCTTTATTTCTGGAGGAGTTGGAAGCTCCTTTAGTTCTTCCAACTCTTCCCCTTTATTTTCAAGTTCTTCCTTTATAAGGAGATTACACTGGGATATACAATCATCACATATATATATATCATTTGGCCCTGCTATTAAAACTTTAGCCTCATTTTGGGGCTTACCGCAGAATGAACATTTATTATTTTTTTCCATTTTTACCTCTTTGTTATGACTTTATCTATTAATCCATACTCAACAGCTTCCTGAGCAGACATAAAATAA
Organism: uncultured Aquificales bacterium; assembly: GCA_964536105.1. Classification (GTDB taxonomy): domain Bacteria; phylum Aquificota; class Aquificia; order Aquificales; family Hydrogenothermaceae; genus JAADDV01. The sequence goes on from CAZHWB010000066.1 coordinate 2,264, forward strand.
TCCCTTTCTGTATCAGCTTCAATCTTCTCTAACGGTTGTCCTGTATGTTCTGCAAGTTTTTCATTTAAATATTTTTTAAGTCTTAGAATTTCCCTTGCGTGGATTTCTATATCTGTAGCTTGTCCCTGGAATCCCCCTAACGGCTGGTGGATCATTATTCTAGAGCTAGGCAGAGCATACCTTTTTCCTTTTGTCCCTGCTGCTAAAAGAAAAGCTCCCATAGATGCAGCCTGTCCCATACATATAGTACAGACATCTGGTTTTATATACTGCATTGTATCGTATATAGCAAGGCCAGCCGTTACAACTCCTCCAGGGGAATTTATATACATATATATATCTTTGTCTGGATCTTCAGATTCTAAAAATAAAAGCTGGGCTACAACAAGATTTGCAACATGATCGTCTATAGGAAATCCCAATAGAATAATTCTATCTTTTAAAAGTCTTGAGTATATATCATAAGCCCTTTCTCCCCTTGGAGTTTGTTCTATAACTATAGGAACAAGCTGGCTCACAATCTTATCTATATCTTTACCCATTAAAACCTCCATTTAACTTTTTAAGAAAATTTATTCTTTTCTTTATTTAAATCTACTCCTTCTTTTCTTCTGCCTCTTCCTGTTTTTCTTCCTGTTTCATTTCTTCTTCTTTTTTACCATACTTTTCTTCATACTCTTCAGGAGTCATCTTTATAATATTTGCTTTTTCTTTTATATGTTGTATGACTTTTCTCTTAAGAATAGTATAAATCACATTATTTAATGCACCTTGTTCTTCAAGATACTGCCTCATCTGTTCTGCTGTTGCTCCATAAGCTTTAGCCATTTCTTCAAGCTCTTTGTTAATTTCTTCCTCTGTAACCTCAATTCCTTCTTTTTCTGCTATTTTGTTAAGAACAAACATAACCCTTACATTTTTTATTGCTGTCTGCTCTAAACCTTTTGCCGCTGCAGCAAGCATTTCCTGATTTGGTTTTATTCCTATTCTTTCAAGCTGCTGGGCATAATCCTGTAAAAGATACTCAAGTTCAGCCTTTACTAAACTTGCTGGAACTTCAAAATCATACTCTTTTGCAAGTTCATCAATAATTTTCTGTTCAATTTCCCTTTCTTTTGCATCTTCAACCTTTTTCTGTAAGTCTTCTCTTATTTTCTGCTTTGCCTCTTCTACGCTTTCCCCTAAGCCAACTTCCTTAACAAGTTCTTCGTTAAATTCAGGGAGTATTTTCTTTTTAACTTCAAGTATCTTTACCTTTACAGTAGCTTTACCAAATTCCTTTCCCTGCTCATCGTAAAGGGGAACATTTTCAACTTCTATTTCATCCCCTACTTTTTTACCTATTATCTTTTCTTCTATTTCCGGCCTTAACTGGTTTGCTCCTACAATAACTTCAAAATCATCTTCTTCCTCTTCACCGTTATCAGCAATTATATGGTAGTGGATTTTAATAAGATCTCCTTTTTCAACAGGTTTATCTTCCGCTGGTTCGTATTTTGCCTTTTGCTCTAAAAGGGTCTGTATTGCCTTTTCAACATCTTCATCTTTTACTTCATACTTGATGGTAGGTATTTCCAGACCTTCATAATCCTTTAACTCAAACTCTGGTGCAACTTCAAAAGCCACTTTAAGTTTTAATGTATCTCCTTTTAACTCAATATCACCGAAAGAAATGTCCGGGGATACTGGAGAAAGATTTTTTTCCTGAAGGATGTTTTGAAGTTCTTCTGATATAAATTTTTTAGCAACTTCCTCTTTAATAACATCTTTATATCTTGCCTTAATAACAGAAGCCGGAACATGACCTTTCCTAAAGCCAGGTATATTAACCTGCTTTGATATCTCTTTTATCACTTGATTTACTAAATTCTTTATTTTTTCCCCGCTTTCTTCAACAGTCAGTGTTCTCACTAATCCTTTTTCTTCAACAGTAACGCTCATTCCCTAACTCCTTTTTTTTATTTTTTGAAAAATAACAAACGTTTATTATATCAAATTCAAGTAGTATATTATTGATTTTCAGTTATAATTTAAAAATTTTTTCTCCCCTACTATGTAAGTTTCTTTAAAAGGTTATCAATTTCTGAAATCTCCACTTCCTCTTTTGAAGAGTCCTTTCTTTTTTGAAACTCTACTTTACCGGATTTTACACCTCTACCTACAACAATCCTGTATGGAATTCCTATAAGATCGGCATCTTTAAATTTTGCCCCTGGGGATATATCCCTGTCATCATAAAGAACCTCTATACCCAG
>CAZHWB010000067.1:0-3157 GCA_964536105.1 uncultured Aquificales bacterium
CCCTTTTAACAAAAAATAAAACTATCTGGATATCCCTTTTTTCAGTAATGATATTTTCTGTTTTTTATAAGCTTATAACAGCATTTTTAATAGAAAAAAGGGCATCTTTCTTTAAAGAATTGTACAGATCAACCTTAGATAATCTTAGAAAGATAAGTATTTTAAGGATAGTTTTAATTGTGTTTATTTTTGGAGTTTTTTTGTACATTTATAATGCTTCTCTAGAAGAACCTATAATTTCAGAGAAAATACTTCAAGAAAAGATTGAAACAGAGCGGGGAAAAGCTTTTATAAAAACTGTAGAACTTCTTGAAAAAAGCAATTGGATAGGTGGGTATGGATACGGCTTTGTTGAAGCTTATTTTTCAAAAATAAGAGATGAGATTTTAGGTTTAGGCGAAGGTGTATCAATGATTTTTAATTCTTACCTTGATGCCTGGCTTTCTGGAAGTATTGTCAATCTCATATTTCATCTACTCATCATAGCCATTTCCTTTAGCACAGAATTTTTACTTTCTATGTTTGTCCCTACCTTTTTATTTATTGGAGCTAATTTTAACCCCCTTTACGGAGATGAGTACTATTATCTGTTTTTGGGGCTTTCCTTTGGAATTAAGAAGTTTGTAAAAACCTGATAAAAATAATATTTTTCATAAAAGATATATTGCTATCATTAAAAATAAAAAAAGAAGGGGGAATAATGTTTTTTGTAAAACTAAACAGAAGCAAAATAAAAGTATATGGAGAAAAAGGAAGACTTCTTCCAAAAGGGGCACTGGAAGAACATACATCTTTTTTACAGAGCTTACTATCAAATGATATAAAATCCCTAAAAGATGGAGAGTTTAATTATAATCTCTGGCTTACACCTACAGGAAATCCAAAAGAAGAGTTCTTTGTGTATAAAGATGAAGAAGAGGGAAAAAGCTTTTATCTGCTTGATACACCAGCCAACCCCCAAGAAATCATACAAACATTTGAAAAACTCAAACTTTCTTTAAAAGTATATTTTAAAGATGTATCACAGGAAGTTTCCCACTATTTTATCTTTGGAGATGAAATAAATGAATTTGTAAGAAAAAAGTTCGGAATAACAGAAGATAACTTCCAGTTTAAAAAATATAAAGATATTCTAGTGGCAAAAAATCCACTTAGAATAAACAAAGTTGGGTTTGACCTTATAGGAAATGAAGAAACTATAAAAAAATATTTATGTAGCCTAAAGGAAATCCCTCAAGAGAAGTTTGAAGATATAAGAATTAACAACTGTATGCCGGCTATTTATAAAGAACTAAACGAAAATATAATTCCAAATGAAACAGGTTTTTTAGATTATATGGTCAGCCTCACTAAAGGCTGTTATGTAGGTCAGGAAGCAGTTGCAAGGGTCTATTACAGAGGAACGCCATCCCGCACTCTCGTAAAATTCACAATAAAAAAGTATGCTAATGTAGGAGATGAGATACTTGACAATCAAAAAAAGATTGGCTTTATAACCTCCATAACATCAGATGGAAGAAGAGGCCTTGGATACGTACTTAGAACAAAAGCAGAAAAGGGTAAAACTTTTAAAATAAAGGACGATAAGGGATATATAAAAATAGAAGGAATTTGTAAGCCAAACTTTTAAAAGATGAAAAATAAAAACTTAAATAAAAACTTTCAGGGGAGAGTGAACCGTGGAGATATTAAACAAATATGTTAAAAAAATTGATTTTGAAACAAACAAACTAAAAAACCAGATTACCCAGCTGGAAAAAGAGATAGCAGCCTTAGAAAAAACAAAAAATCAAATTCAAAAAGAGTATCTTCAAGTTGAAGCAAGACAGTTATCAAATCCCCAAGAGATATATATGCAAAAAATGTATCTCTTGGAATTAAAAGAAAAAATCGCCTATATTGAACTTGAAAAGAAAAAAAGAGAAAATGATTTAATACCTTTAAAAGAAATACTGGCAGGGAAAAATGCAGAGAAAAAAGCTGTCAAGAAATATTCAGATAAAAAAGAAAAAGAGTTTCTTAAAAAGGAACTCCAAAAAGAGATTGAACTTGCGTCAGAGCTTTTTAATAGGACTGGCTCTTAGCCTGTCCTCCTTTTCTTTTTCTTTTTCTGAAAACGATGTAAAAAAAGATAACGACCAGATACAGCAGACTAACGACCAGATGCAAACCTCTACTGACAATGAGCAGGTATCTCCTGTTTTCAAGGAAGAGATAAAAATAGAGATTGAGAAACTCAAAAAGCTAAGGGAAGAAGTAGAAAAGAAAATAGAGGAAGATAAAAAAATTCTTCAGCAGATAAAAGAAGAAAGAAAAAAACTTCAACAGGAAAGAAAAGCCTTTGAAGAATACATAAAGCAAATAGAAGCAGAAAGATACAAAAAACTTGCAAAAATATTTGAAAAAATGGATCCTGAACTTGCAGGTGAAAAAATATCAAAAATGAAAGATCCAAAAACAGCTGCTTATATCATATACAATATGAAGGATAGAAAGGCAGGGGAAGTTCTAAACTACGTTGACCCTTCTATGGTAAATAAAATAACAAAGATAATAACACAGATAAAAAGAAGTAAAGATTTGAAAAAATGAAGCTTTTTCTATATATTTTAAAAGCTTCATTAAAATGATATAATATTAATCCTTTTTGCGGGCGTGGCGGAATTGGCAGACGCGCGGGACTTAGGATCCCGTGGCCGCAAGGCCGTGAGGGTTCAACTCCCTCCGCCCGCATTTTACTTGGAAAAAGAATAAGATTATCAATAATAGTTCTTATTAAGTTTTGCATTTTCAATAGAAAATATATTTTTGCGTGAATTGTTGATTTAAGCAGATTTGCGAGGATATAATAGAAAATATATTTGCATTACTGCCGATACGATGCAAATTACCCCTTTTTGCGAGGATCTGAAATGTAAACTAAAAAGCTCTGAAGATAGCATTATTTCTTGCTCAGAGCTAAATTTTTTTATACATTAAAATTAACGGGTTTTATCTGAACTAAGTGGGTTAGAAAGTACAACGCGTTCAAGATCCTTTTTAGTTAGAATTTCAGGTTTTATCTGAACTAAGTGGGTTAGAAAGGCATTATAAAAGGATAAGTAATCTTCAGTTATATCAGTTTGATCTGAACTAAGTGGGTTAGAAAGCAAGAAAC
>CAZHWB010000068.1:0-19907 GCA_964536105.1 uncultured Aquificales bacterium
TCTGGTTTTTTCTGATACTTTTCAACATATAGTTCAGTTAATTTGAGTTTTGCCTTTCTTTTTACAAAATCTATATCAAGGAAATTTTCCATATTTAGCTTTACAATAACCTTAAAAAAAGAGTTTTCTATTGTCAGCTCAGGTATGTATATATTACCTACCTCTATGTCGTGGATTTTCAGGTTAAATATATTTCCATCTATACTTGAGTAATTTATTTTGTTCTGGGATAGATAATAACCAAGAACAGTTTCTGCAGGAAATGTAATTAAAAATGTAAATATGAAACCTATAAGAAAGACAATCATATAGATGAACTTTCTTATCATTCTGATATAACCATCCTCACATTTAGTTCCCCATTTCCCCGTGGATCATCCATAGAAAAAGCTGTAATCTTAAGATTTTTTTCTTTAACAGCCTTTATGAACTCTGTTAAACGAATTCCATCAACCTTTTCAAAGGAAATTTCCACACTACCCTGCTGGTAAGGTTTTAAAGATGTGATATTTTCTTTAATACCTTTTTTTCTTGCCAGGGTTTCAATAAAACTCAGAGAAATATCAACCTTTTTATAACGGGGTTTAAAAGATATATATTCTGAAGCAAGTTTAACAAGCTGGTTGTAGTTTTGTATTTCCTTTGAAATCCTACTATCTATTTTTTCTATCCTCTTTATATTTGCATCTGTTATCATAAATACTCCAACTATAATAATCACAGCGTATAGCCCTAATACAAATACAACCCTTTCCCTTAGTTCAAGACTATTTAAATAAAGCATTAGCTTTTTCATTTTATTTCACCTTTAATAGTAAACCTTATGTCTCCCTTGGTTGTATTTACTGTCTCTTCTATTTTAGCTTTATACTTTATTGACAGGGCATTCTTAAATGCTTCCACATCTTTTATACTTCTGGCTATTCCCTGAATAATAAAGATATTCCCAGTAATATTTATCTTATAAATCTCCCTAACCCTTGAAATTTCCTTAGCTTTTCCTATTTCAAGCAAAACATCGGCAGCATCTTCTGATGAATAACCGTATTTTTTTACAGCAGAAACCAGTCCTTTTGCCTGCATTAAGGGATCGTAAACCTCTCCTGATGCACTAAAATACTTTATGTATATCTCCTTTTCCTGGGATTTTATTTTCTTTAAAATTTTTTCCTTGGCAGAACCATAAACAAACAAACCTATATTTATAAAGATTAAAGACATTGTGATGTATAAAGCCCCTTTTAATGCCCTGGTTAGATTTTGACTTTCGTACTTATGGGTAAAGTCAACCCCAAAATCATCAATCCCTTTAAGAAGTAAGCCATAGGAAACGTTGTATTTGGGATCTCCTGTTGGATTATTTAAAACCCTGTCCCTTGGGATGTAGTCAGGAATAAGCCCTGAAAATACCGTATCCTCCCTGTAAATCATATTTTTTTTCTTTATATCCTCTTCCTTTATAACCCTGACAAGGTCCGGAAAGTTATCCCTAAATCTGATTTTGTATACATATCCCTTTGAAAAATGAATAAGTGTTCCGTTATATATATACTGCTGTCTGCAGAGCCTCATTAAAGCAAAAATTTCACTATCAACAGAATGTTTTAAATTTTTTACCTCTTCCTTTGGAACAATAACGCAAAAAACTTCAACGCTATGATCCCCAGGAAGCTCCTTTATAACATAAGCATATTCAACCTCATTTATATCAACAGGTAAATCAACAGACAGCTGTCCCTTTACAGCTTTTTCTATCTTTTCCCTATTTCTGAAAGGAAAGGTGTATTTTCTAAAAAGGGTTTTTGTAACTGGGAATCCATAAATGATTTTTGATGTTTTTCCATCTTCCACATATTTATTGAACTCTTCCCATTTTCCTTCTCCTATTAAATGAATGAACTCTGATATATCTTTTTTTTCAATGATTTTTATATTCTTCTTGAACAGATTAACGTCCCCGGTAATTTCGCAAGCACAGCCTAAGTCAATCCCTTTTACTATCATTTAATAAACTTTTCTCCATTTTTCCCTTATTTTTTTACCTGTTCTTTCAACAAGAAATATAAGCCTGTAATCCCTGTCCCCAATTTTTATATCCATATTGACAAGAAAATTACTACTTTTTACATCAGCTACAGGGGAAATTCTGTGAATTATATCCCCTGTAACCCCATCAACAAGGTTTAAGTCATTTAAATTTTTAAATGGCTTACTTTTTCTATAAGAAATTATAGCATTTGCCAGGGTCTCATCTATATCCTGATCAAGGGACATAAGAACCCACTTTGAAGCTGTGTTCACATTTACCTTTCCATTTGTATATGGAGATAAAACAGACTTAAGACCTGGCTTAAATTGTCCCTGCGACACATAACCGTTGAAAATCTGGCTGTTTATCCCCTGGATAAGCCTTAACTCATCCAAAGTATCCACTTTTCTGTTTTTTGCCGGGAAATCAGGGTATATTTCAATTCCTCCGTTACTGATTTTATTTTTATCAATCCAGTCAATTATGTTGTACAAAACTGTTTCATTTATATCAAGCATGAAAAAAAGCCTCTGAAATATCTTAAAATACCTCTGGTCTATCTTATCCTTTTTATTAACTAAAAAATTTGGATTAAGGAACCTTTCCTGATCCACAATTGTCACTGTTATCTGCCCATTTTCAATAGGAACAGTTATATTTTCACTCCAGTATTCCCCAAAATAATCAACATCAGGATTATCATTTCTAAAGATCTCTTCCACAGCTTCCAGGGCAAGGTCAGCCATCATGTATATCTGTTCATACTCAATAGTTCTGTTTACGTACTCATCCAGAATATAAGTATCCTCAGATACAGACGTCACCGTTGCCACAATGCTTCCAATAAGAATAAGAACTACTATCAGCAGCATCTACTTTCCACTAAAAACAAGATATTCTTTATCATCTAAAACAATCTTTAATACCTGGGGGAATTTTTTATCTGAAAATGATGTATAAAACCTGTTTCCTTTGTAAGCTTCAAAAGATACCTTCTTAAAAGTCCCCAGGACCTGTTTTTTTAATCCCTCAAATCCAAGTTTACCATCAACATAGGGATACTCCTCATATACAAGCCTCTTTAATCCCTTTTCTTCTTCTACATAATATTCAGCCCTAACAGCCCCTGGAAAAAAAAGGGAATAATATGTGTAAAATGAAATTCTGTCTCTGCTTAGTCTTATATTAACAGTTTCTTTTGTATAACCTGAGAAAAACTGTTTAGCAATCTGGTTGTATATAGAAAGCCCTTCTACCTCTTTATTTATTTTAGCTGAGAGTTCTGCATTACCTTTTATATTTGATGTAAATGATAAACCAACAATACCAAATGTAAGCAGTACAAGCACCAAAACCAGAAGAAGCTCAAGCAGGGTAAAACCTCTATTTCTCATAAGTTGTTATAACCAGTACATCTTTATTTGTCTTTTTATCAGAGATAATATTTTTTACTTCCTTTATTCCAAAAGGTAAATCTTTTCTCTGGGTCTTTATAATAAACTTTTCTGTTTTTTTTCCAATTCTGTAAAAATCCCTTTTAAAAAAATCAAGGGCTTCAAGCCTCTCAAGAGACTGATTTACCCTTGATATATATCTACTTTGAATATCAATCAAAACTGTCAAAGATACAGCCAGAATTACAACTGCTATAAGAACTTCAAGTAATGTAAAACCCCTGTTATCCACTTATTTTACATCCCATACAGAGATATCATCTTCTGTTCCAAGCTCCCCATCTGGACCCTTTGATTTTAATTCAAAGGGATGATTTTCTGCAGGAGATATATAAACATACTCATTTCCCCAGGGATCTTTAGGAACGTGATCCAGGTACTGCCTCCATTTTTTTGGTTCTGGTGGTGTTGTAGGTTTTTTAACAAGGGCTTTTAATCCCTGCTCTGTTGTAGGGAAAGTTCCATTGTCTAATTTGTACATCTCCAGTGTCCTTTTAAGCTCTTTTAACTGCACCTTTGCCGTATCTATTTTTGCCTCATCAACCCTTCCAGTAAGTTTAGGAATAACAAGGGCAGCAAGTAAAGATAGAATAACAATCACAACTAAAAGCTCAAGGAGTGTAAAACCTCTTTCTTTTCTCATCTGTCCTCCCTTCTTAAAAGATTAATCAAAATAATATAACCTTTTCTTATGTTAAAACAAAAATTCAACTGTTAACCAGAATATCCTCAGGTATCAGTCCATTTAAAGAGGGATACATCTTTAAAAATATATTTCTGTAAATGTCTGCCACAGATTTATATTTACCTTTTTTTTCTGAAAGTAAAATACTCTTTCTTATCCTCTTTAAAGAGGGTTTTCTGGAAAGTGTTTTAAAAATATGCTCCCTGTAAACAGCTATTTTGTTTTGTTTGTTCTTTGTTTTCAGCAGGTTTTCACCTCTTTCAAAACCTGCTTTGCTGTAGAGTAAAAAAATGTACCTGTATTTTTTATGAAAAGAATAAAGATCCTCCAATGTTTTTATCCTTCTTACCTTTGAAAAAAGAAATATCCTTAAAACAAAATGAAAATACCTGTCTTTATCCTTTAAAGTATTTTCATCTTCCACAGGAAGATAAGGATAGTAACTTTTTACAATTTTTCCAAATATTCCCTTCCCCCTGTATAAGAATCCTGTTCCATCTTCATTCTTATATGTTTTCGTTCCAGAAACACCACAGCTTGGGGATTTTGCTTTTAGAAAAAAACCATCAACATCCCCAAGTGATGACAAAAACTCCTTTGAAAAGGTTTCAAGTTTATATGTTAGGTCCTCTCCTGTCTTAGGATTAACAACCTTCAATAAATTTCCATTTTTCACAACAATGATAGGGTCCCTGGGAACAGGTAAACCAATTGAAACTTCCGGACAGACAGGGATAGCATTCACATATTTAAAAATATTTAACGCCAGAGGACAGTTTATAGTTTTCCCATCATATCTAACATTCTCCCCAAGGAGACAGGAACTAAAAACTACAGTTGGTTTATCCATCTTAACCTCTAAGGCTTTGATTTTTTTATATTTTAAATATATTAAGATATCGCAAATATGTTAGAATATTTATTTTCAATAACAAAATATACAGAGGTGCGTGAATGTCTGAAATCATAAAACAGCCTATAGAGGAAGAAGTAAAGTCCGCCTATTTAGACTATGCAATGTCTGTCATTGTAGGAAGGGCTATTCCTGATGTCAGGGACGGACTTAAACCTGTCCAAAGGAGAATCCTTTATGCAATGAATGAACTTGGCCTATATCCAAACAAACCATATAAAAAGTCTGCCAGAGTTGTTGGGGAAGTTTTAGGTAAATACCATCCCCACGGGGATACATCTGTATATGATGCCCTTGTTAGAATGGCACAGGATTTCACACTCAGGTATCCCCTCATACAGGGACAGGGGAACTTTGGTTCAATTGACGGTGATCCACCGGCTGCAATGAGATATACAGAGGCACGCCTGACCAAACTTGCAATGGAAATGCTTGCAGATATAGATAAAAACACCGTTGATATGAAAGAAAACTTTGATGCTTCCCTTATGGAACCGGAAGTTCTTCCGGCAAAATTTCCAAATCTTATATGTAATGGGGCAGCCGGTATTGCTGTAGGTCTTTCAACAAATATTCCTCCCCACAACTTTACAGAGGTGGCAGAAGCATTAAAATACCTTGCAGAATTCCCAAATGCTACTGTTGAAGAACTGTGCCAGTTTATAAAAGGTCCTGATTTTCCTACAGGTGGAATACTCCTTACACCGAAGGAGGAAATAGTTAAGATATATACAGATGGTAGAGGCTCTGTTGTTGTTAAAGGAAAGGCAAGAATAGAAAGACTTCCTGGAAACAGACACAGGATAATCATTTATGAAATTCCATATCAAGTAAATAAGGTTGAACTTATAAAAAGAATTGCAGAACTTGTGAGAAAAGGACAGGAAAAAGGTATATCAGACCTCAGGGATGAGTCTGATAGAAACGGTATAAGGATAGTAGTTGAGCTTAAAAGGGAAGCAGACCCTGAAAAAGTACTGAAAAATCTTTACAGAAGAACCCAGTTACAAAAATCAATCCCTATAAACCTGACTGTTCTTGTTGGAAAACAGCCAAAAACGTTAGACCTTAAAGGTATTTTATGGGAGTTCATAAAACACAGAATAGAGGTTATTACAAGAAGAACCCTTTATGAACTTGAAAAGGCAGAAGGAAGACTCCATATAGTTGAGGGACTTTTAAAGGCTTTAGAAAATGCAGATAGGGTAATTGATATAGTCAGAAGTTCTAAAGATGTATCCTCTGCCCGGGAAATCTTAACATCAGAATTCCAGCTTTCCCATCAACAGGCACAGGCAATACTTGATATGAGACTTTCAAGATTTACAGCCCTTGAAAGCGATAAACTGTACTCAGAAGCCGATGAATTAAGGGAAAAAATAGAAGAGTACAAACGTATTCTCTCTAATGAGGAAGAGAAGATAAGGGTTTTTATAGAAGAAACAGATGAACTTTTAGAAAAATATGGAGATGATAGAAAAACCGTAATTCTTGAAAAGAAGGAAGCAGGCTTAACATTTGAAGAAAAGTATATTACAGCTGTTTTTAGCTCAGGAAGAATAATAAATTACAAAATTGAAGATGAAAAAGAAAAAGAAGAAACATATCAAAAGGTAATAAATCAAGTGGTATCCTCTGTTAGACCCGGAGAAAAACTTGTATCTATCCAGGAAGTAGAAACATCTACACCAATTTGCTTTATAACAAATAATGGAAAAGCTTACTGGTCTTTAGGAGCTGATCTTCCTAAGGGGGAAGGAAATTTAAACTTAAAGGAAGAAAACCAAGAGATTGTCGGAACAGCCTACAAAGGTGAAGGAGAAGAAGACAGACTGTTTATCCTGACAAAAAAAGGCGTTATAAAGAGAATGTCATATGAAGATATCTTTTATAAATCACAGAACCATTCAATTATTCCCCTTTCAGAAGAGGATCAGGTAGTAACTGCCTTTGCAGATGATCATCCTTCTTATATAGCTGTTTATACAAAAAAAGGTGATCTTCTTATGTTTGAAAGAAGTCAGATAAGGGTTACAGGGGATAAAGCCAAAGGAGTTGAGGCTATAGACCTTGATGAAGGGGATGAAGTTAAAGGAGGTTTTATCATAAACAGTGAGGAATTTATCCTCGTTATAACAGAAAATGGTTACACAAAATTAGTTAAAAAAGAAGAGTTTTATACAAAGGAAGGAAAGGTAAAGAAAAGAGCTCAAAAAGGACTCATGGCAGTCAAGCTCTCTAAAGGGGACTGGCTTTCTGCGGCAGCTCCGGTTCATATAGGAGAAATACTGTATCTATCCACAGAAAGAGGTAGGATATTTAAACTTGTTGTGGATGACCAGAGAATTCCTGTTGGAAAGAGAACTACAATGGGTGAACCTGTCCTTAAAATGGAAGGGGATAAGGTTGTTAAAATTGTTAAACCAAAGGTTAACTTAAACGGATAACAAATGTTAAAAGGCGGGAATTCCCGCCTTTTTATTCCTGATCCTGATAATTTGGTCCAAATAGTGGAGGATTATTATCCCAGGCCTTAGCCCTGGCAAAATCGTAATCTGGCCATATTTTCTGGGTATCAGGCCAGTGGGAATGTTCATCAAATTTTTCTTTTCCTCTCCTTGATACAAAATCATCAGCAATTTTTGCGAGCTGTTCTTTATTTAAGATAGCTCCCCTTCTTGTATATGAAGAAAGGTCGTATATATCTGTATGGATAATACACGCAGTAGGACATGCCAGGGTACATAAACCGCAAAACATACATTTTCCAAGATCCATATCAAACTGGGACACTACTTTTAACCCGTGGTGGGGATGATCCTCAGGAACGTCAAGTTTTTCCGTTTTTATAACAAAGATTTCTGGAACAGGACAGGCAGCCTGACAGAACTTACAACCTATACATCTTGTTTCCCCTTCCTCCGGGGGTTTTATTTTGAGCTTTTTAACCCAGGATGCAAAATCTTCAGGTTCAGTCCCATCAACATTTCTAAGTCCATGCACCCCTCTAAATCTAGGTGCAGGGGTTACAACTTCAAAGGGAAAATCAACAGTGATTACCTTTCTAAAAAGATGTTTGATCGTTGTTTTCAGTCCTTTTGCAAAATCAAGAAAAAATATCTTTTCCACAATACTCTGGGGAGCGACATTTCTATTTAACCCTACTTTTTTAATACCCATAATAATCCTCCAGTTTTAAACCTTTTTACCTATCTGTTTCCCCAACAACTGGGTCAATTGTAGAAAGGAGAGTGATAGCATCGGCAATAGGTCTTCCAATTATAGCTTTTGTGAATACCTGTAGGTTATAAAATGCCCCTGAACGGAGTCTGAACCTATAGGGCTTTATACCATCCTTAGGCTGATAGATATAAACCCCAAGTTCTCCCCTTGGGTTATCAGCTGCTGCATAAACTTCCCCTTTAAACAGCTTTGTTCCTCTTCCATCTATAGTTATTTTCATTTTTTTGTCTTCCGGTTCAAAGAAGAAAGGATCATTTTTTGACATTTTTCTGAGTTTTTCTATACACTGGTTTACAATTCTGATAGACTGCCTCATTTCCTCCATTCTAACAAGGTATCTGTCATAGGAATCTCCCTTTTCCCCAACTGGTATATCAAAGTCAACCTCTCCATAGGCATCATACTTGTCTATCTTCCTGAGATCATACGGAACACCTGAAGCCCTTGCAACAGCTCCTGTCAATCCGTAGTCATAAACATCTTCCTCTGTAATAATACATACATCAACATTTCTCTTGAGCCATATTCTGTTTCTTGTAAGAAGGGTTTCATAATCATTTATCCTTTGGGGCAGATCCCTTAGAAAATGCTCAATGGCATCTAAAGCACCATATGGAAGATCAGCATATACACCGCCAACCCTAAAGTAGTTTATAGTAAACCTTGCCCCTGTTATACCTTCAAATATATCCATAAGTTTTTCTCTTTCCCTGAAGGTGTAAAGGAACATTGTTAAAGCACCCAGGTCAAGGGCATAAGTACCTAGCCATAGGAGGTGGGAGTTTATCCTTGAAAGTTCAGCCATCATTGTTCTTATATATTTGGCTTTTTCAGGTATCTTTTCATGTATTCCAAGCAGCTTCTCTGCAGCAATACATACAGAATGGTTTTCATTTATAGCAGCAATATAATCCATTCTGTCTGTGTATGGGATGATCTGCTGAACATTGAGGTTTTCAGCAAGTTTTTCAACACCTCTATGGAGCTGTCCTATGATAATATCGCATTCTTTTACATATTCCCCTTCCATATCAAATAAAAACCATATTGTTCCGTGGGTTCCAGGGTGTAATGGACCCCAGTTTAAAACCACCTGGGATTTTTTATGGGGCATTCTTGCCTTTTGGGTTATTTCCAGGTCTTCAAGGGTAGGAAGAGCTGTATGCATTCTGGAGTAGTTCATTGTCCCTTCAAGTTGATCCATCCTTTCCTTTTCATTTAAGGATGGAAGTTCTGTATCTTCTATTCCCCTTAGCGGAAAGTCCTTTCTAAGGGGATGGTATGGATACGTTTCCCATAAAAACATCCTTACAAGATTTTCATGGCCTTCAAACTTTATCCCAAACATATCCCAGGCTTCCCTTTCAGCCCACTTTGCACCAGACCACAATCCTGTCAATGTTGGAAGAGATTCATCCTTTGCCCAGGACTTTATTATGATTCTTTCTTTATGTTCAGGAGAAAAGAGTATTAAAACCCCTTGAAACCTTGGATCTGCTTTTTGGCCGTGGTCTATGATAGTCCAGTCTATAAACATTTTAAAGGAGTACTCTGGATCTGTTTTAAGGAATGTTAGAAAATCTATAAGATTTTCCTTCGGAACTTCTACAGAGTGGAAACCTTTGTCATTTTCAATGATGTTGACATAATCAAATTTTTCCCCTAACCTTTTTATCTTCTCCAAGCTTATCCAGGACATCTCTCTACTCCAGTAAAATTTTTTAAAACAGTGTTATAAATTTTAGCTTTTTAAAGCTTTTTTATCAACCAAGAATCTAATTATTTCCGTATCTGGGGCTTATCTTCCCCCTGAATACGGATAAACTGCTTTGTAACAATACCCCCTGATAGAATAATACGGGTAGCTTCCTCCACACTCATATCTGTATGGATAACCTCATCTTTTTTAACAAAAAGGGTGTAACCTGAAGTTGGATTTGGGGCTGTAGGAACATAAACAACGTAATATTCCTCTTCATTAATCATCACCTCATTAGCTACAAATCCTATTGAAAGCATACCTTTCCTTGGAAAATCTACAAGGACTGTCTTTCTGAATTTCGTTTTTCCATCAAAGAGATTTTCCATCATCTGACGGGTGGCATGATAAACAGAACGAACAAGGGGAATCTTATCTATAAAGGTATCCCATAGTTCAAGGATCTTCTTTCCAAAATAGTTCTGGGCTAAAAGGCCTATAACAAAAATAAAAATTATTGTTAGAAGAAGTCCTATCCCGGGTATATTCGGGATAGGAAAAAATCTGTTTAAAACAGGAAGTATAAGATTGTTAACCAGTCCTAAAAGCCAGAATACCAGCCATATAGTAATAACTATCGGTATAAAAACAAATAAACCTGTTAAAAATATATCCCTTAAACTTGTCCAGAATGTTTTTTTATAACTCATTTTCTCCCAAGGCCGGCACTACTATTTCCTGTCCCAGGTCTTTGATAAGGAACAGGAATATATTGGACAGACGGGGTTCCTTGAGGTTGGGGGTATAAATCCATAAGGGCGTAAACCTCTTCAGGAACATCTGTAGAAACTTTTAATCCCAGCTCTTTTAAATAATCAACTGTTAAAGGATAATCATGGGTCCATTTTCCCTGGGACAGTTCCTGTGCAATTCTGGAGGCTTTTTCTTCCTCAAATCCTTTCTTTAAAAGAAGATTTTTAACATATTCATACATCTGCTTTAAAGCTTTCTCACTCATATCTATTTTTATAAGGGTCTGGTCATCTATATCTTTAGGTTCTTTTAGTTCTTTTACCTTTACTATAGAAGCTGCTGGTTCCTGTCCTAACTGTGGATCCACAGGACCTAAAACCGCATGTTCATCCATTATAATTTTATCTGCAGCAAGGGCTATAAGGGTACCTCCAGACATCGCATAATGGGGAACAATAACCCTTACTTCAGCTTTATGGTCAGCTAAAGCATTCGCAATCTGAGTAGCAGCAAGGGCAATTCCCCCAGGGGTATGAATAATAAAATCAATAGGCATATCCTTAGGGGTCATTCTGATAGCCCTTAAAACCTGCTCAGAATCTTCTATTGTTATAAACCTCATCATAAAAAATCCCAGGAATGAACGGGTTTCCTGTCTGTGGATCATCGTTATGACTCTAGACCTTCTCTTTTCTTCAATAGATCTGATGAGTCTCTCTCTGCTCCATTCCAGCGTTCTTGCCTGTATCATAGGCATAACAAGTAAAAGCAAAAAGATTAACCAGAACAACTGACTTATAAACATTCCATACGGATCCATTTTTTGCATGCACCTCCTTATGTTATTTTTTCAAATACCTTTCTTATTTCTTTTTCAAGATCATCCCTATTTTTTACCGACTGGACAATCTGAAACAGATAGTGGTTATCCTCTAAGCCGTCAAATATTTTTTTATATTGACCTTCGTTATAACCCTTCTCCTGCCTTATATGGTTAAGAATATTTTTGCCTATGTACAGCAAATACAGTTCATCAAAGGAGATACTGTTTTTTACAAGTAATCCAAAAAAGAAAATTCCCTCTTTAATATCCTGTTTTAAAAACCCTTCAGCAACCCTTTCTGCAAGAAAAATAAGTTTTTTGTAATAATCTGTTTCTCCTAAGTA
This sequence comes from uncultured Aquificales bacterium, assembly GCA_964536105.1. Classification (GTDB taxonomy): domain Bacteria; phylum Aquificota; class Aquificia; order Aquificales; family Hydrogenothermaceae; genus JAADDV01. The sequence goes on from CAZHWB010000068.1 coordinate 11,944, forward strand.
GTGATTTATATACTGACCATTTATATCAATATTGTGGAAATCCTCATTTAATCCTTTCAAAAAGTAATTAATCTCTTCTCCTTCCACAGCCTGAACAATATCCGTGTAATCAAGAAGGATATAAGACATAATAAAATGCCAGATATCAACAACCTCTATCTTAACATTATTAATGTCCGCTTCCTGTTTCTTCCACCATTTCCACGGAAGACTGTCAACAAGTTCTCCACATTCAATCCATGTTGCCCTTGCGAAATCTTCATAGGTCCTTAAACTTCTCCAGTTTTCATTTATTCTTCTATTTAAGTTCTCCTGTAGTTGAAACATCTCTATAAGCTTATCTTTCATAACATCTCCTTTTTTTATAAGCCTATTAATTTTAATGATAACATTTTTCTGTTGACATAAAGAAGTAAGATGCATATAATATTTATCCGTTTTTGGATGAGCCGCTAGCTCAGTCGGTAGAGCACCGGTCTTTTAAACCGGTGGTCCTGGGTTCGACCCCCAGGCGGCTCACCATTTATGTTAAAATATTTTTATGCCCCCGTCGTCTAGCCAGGCCTAGGACACCGGCCTTTCACGCCGGCGACACGGGTTCGAATCCCGTCGGGGGCATTTTTCATTTGTATACAGAATGGTCGGTTAGCTCAGTTGGCTAGAGCGCCTGCCCGACACGCAGGAGGTCGGAGGTTCGAATCCTCCACCGACCATTTATGAAAAAACTTTTACAGGCTGTAGTATCTGTCCTTTTTTTATTCTGCCAATACCTAAAAACTTCCCTTCCTTATCTAAAACCTTAACCAAAGAATCTTCACTATACGGAACTTTAAATCTCTGTCCCATAAGAAATCTTTTATCAAATCCCTCATCTAAAGTTATTTCAGGGAAAAAATAAAGTGCTTCCTTTATCGGGATAATCCTATCTTCTATCTCTTTTTTTGACATTTTTAAAAGGCTGTCTAGCTTAACGGCATCTTCAACTTTAAACTCTCCAACCTTTGTTCTTCTAAGTTCTTTTGTATAAGCTCCACAACCTGCTTTATCCCCAATTTCTTTAATAAGACTTCTTATATATGTTCCTGATGAACAGTGAACCTTTATAGTAAATAAAGGAAGAGATATATCTATAATCTCTATGTTGTAGATGGAAACTTCCTTAGGTTTTAAAGGAACTTCAAGCCCTTTTTTTGCAAGTTGATATGCCCTTTTACCTCCTATTTTTTTTGAGGAATATGGAGGTGGCATCTGGGGATAGGTTTTTATAAAGGAAAAAATTATGTCTTTTAGCTCTTCAGGTGATATATTACACCCCTTTTCTTCTATTACTTTTCCCATCCTATCATAAGTATCTGTTATTTTTCCAAGTTCTCCAGTCGCTATATATTCTTTATCTAAACCCTGAAAATACTCTGTTAATCTTGTGGCCTTTCCTACAGTTATTACCATTAAACCTGAGGCAAAATAATCAAGTGTTCCTGTATGTCCTACTTTTTTCTCTTCTAATTTATGTTTTATCTTCTGAACTAAACGATTAGAAGTTATATTTTCCGGTTTATCTACAAGGAGTATACCGTCCATTAAGCCTTCTCTACAAATTTTTTAAAGTTTTCAAGTAATTTTAGTCCTGCTTTCTGGCTTTTTTCAGGATGGAACTGGACTGCCCATACGTTGTTTTTCTCAACAGCCGAACAAAATTCAACAGAATAATCTGTAGTTGAGGCTATATCTTCCTTTTCATAGGGAACTGCATAAAAAGAATGAACAAAATAAAAATATTCCCCTTCCCTTATACCAGAAAACAGTCCATTTTCCTGTTTTATCCATACCTGATTCCATCCCATATGGGGAACTTTAAAACCTTCTCTGTTTTCAAATCTTATTACCTTTCCTTTTAATACTCCTAGTCCTTGATGCTCCCCAAATTCATAACCATACTCAAAGAGTATCTGAAGACCAAGACATATACCAAGATACGGTTTCCCCTTTTCAATGGATTTAATTACTTCCTCTAAAAGTCCAAATCTTTCCAGATTATGGATTGCATCTCCAAATGCACCAACTCCAGGAACAACAATCCCCCTTGCATTTTTTATATCTGATGGATTTGATGACACTTTTACGTTTAAACCAACTTTTTCCAGTGCTTTAGCAACACTCCGTAGATTTCCCATTCCATAATCTACAACTGTTATCATAAAAACTCCCTTAATATTATGGTTTTTATATATTGTATCATTTATAATGCTTCAAAAATTTTCCGGAGAGGATAGATGAAGGATTTAAAAAATGATCTTTTTTTAAGGGCAGCTTTAAGGGAACCTATAGAAAGGACTCCTATCTGGCTTATGAGACAGGCAGGTAGATATATGCCTGAATATAGGGCTTTAAGGGAAAAAGCCGGAAATTTTGTTACCTTTTATAAAGATGTTAATCTTTCTGTTGAAGCAACAATACTTCCCAGAAAACTCCTTGGAGTAGATGCATCTATAATTTTTTCGGATATACTTACTCCCCTTGAAAGTATTGGTATGAAGTTTGAATTTAGAGAAGGTGAAGGACCTGTTTTTTTAAATCCAATAAAAACACCAGATGATATTTTAAAACTTAAACCCTTTAGTAGAGAAGATGTTTATTATGTAGGAGAGATAATAAAAGGGGTAAATGAAGCTTTAAACAGAGAAATACCGACAATAGGTTTTTGTGGAGCTCCTTTTACCCTTGCTGCTTATATGATAGAAGGAAAAACATCAAAGGATTTTAAAAAGGCAAAAACCTTCATGTACAACTATCCTGACGCTTTTAAAGAACTTTTAGACAAACTGGCAGATATGCTTATAGATTATCTAAATTTCCAAATAGACAGTGGAGCTGACGCTTTACAGATATTTGACAGCTGGGGAGGATACCTATCTCCAGATGATTATAGGGAATTTGCTCTGCCTCCAATAAAAAAGATAATAAAAAATGTAAAAAGGGATTATCAACCTATTATCCACTTTACAAAGGGAGTAGCTGGATTTTTTGATGATATGATAACATCTGGAGCTGACGTTTACAGTGTAGATTGGATGATTGATTTATCTGTTGTAAAGAAAAAGCTAAATGGAAAGGCTGCTGCCCAGGGAAATCTTGATCCTATAGTTCTTTATGCATCGGAAGATGTAATAGAAGAAAAGGCTGTATCAATTCTAAATAAGTGGGGTAAAGATACAGGTCATATTTTCAATCTGGGACACGGCCTTATGCCTGATATGGAAGTAAAAAAAGTAAAATTTCTTGTTGATACAGTTAAGGAAAAAAGTAAAAGATAAGGAGGTCTCCCCTGTTTAGATTTGAGCTTATTAAAAAAGACAAAAATGCAAGGCTTGGAAAAATATATACAAAACATGGAGTAATAGAAACCCCTGTGTTTATGCCTGTAGGGACACAGGGAACAGTAAAGGCAGTAACAAAAGATCAGCTTTTGGAAACAAAACCCCAGATCATATTAGGAAATACTTACCACCTTTATCTTAGACCAGGAGTTGAGGTCTTAAGCTATTTTGGTGGACTGCACAGATTCATGAACTGGGATAAGCCAATTCTTACAGATAGTGGAGGATTTCAGGTTTTTTCCCTTACCCAGGGTAAAAACAAAGGTGGTAAACATAAAGCAGAGGTTATCCTTACTGAAGAAGGGGTTAGATTTAAATCCCATTTAGATGGTTCCTGGCACTTTTTTACACCGGAGCTCGTTATAGAGATACAGGAAATAATTGGAAGCGATATAATAATGCCTCTGGATGTATGTCCTCCATACCCAATAAGCCACACTACAGCAAAAGATGCTGTTGATAAAACATTAAGATGGCTACAACGTTCAAAGAAAGCAAAGAAAAACAACTGGCAGGGTTTATTTGGTATAGTTCAGGGTTCAGTTTACGAAGACCTAAGAAAAGAAAGTGCTATTAAAACGGTAGAACTTGATATGGACGGTTACTCAATAGGTGGATTATCTGTTGGAGAACCTGCAGAGGAGATGTACCTGATGACAGAAATTGTTACACAGATTTTACCAGAATCAAAACCCCGTTATCTTATGGGTGTTGGAACACCTGAAAATATTGTGGAAAGTGTAGATAGGGGGGTTGATATGTTTGACTGTGTTATGCCAACAAGGAATGCCAGAAATGGAACCCTCTTCACAACCTTCGGCAGAATTAATATAAAAGCGGCAAAATATAAATTTTCTGAAGAGCCTATTGATAAAGAGTGTGATTGTTATACATGTAAAAACTTTTCAAGGGGATATGTGAGACATTTGTTTAATGCACAGGAAATAACAGGAATGACCCTTGCAACAATACATAATCTTAGGTTTTATAACAGACTTATGGAAAATATAAGAGAAGCTATAAAGGAAAACAGATTTTCCTCTTTTAAAAAGGAATTTTACCAAAAATATAACTCAAATATATAAAAACTGGAAAAACTAAAACACAGGACATAGAATTAAAAAATAAATAACAAAAGGGGCGCCATGTTTGGTTTTATAACAAATAAGAAAAGACAGCAGGAAAAACCTAAGACAAAAATTGTTTACAGATATCCTAACGAAAGGATTGCCATATTTATTGACGGTGGAAATATGTTTCATGCATCAAACCACCTTCAAATAAGAATAAACTATAAAAAACTTATAGAAATACTGAGAAAGGATAGGTGGCTTTTAAGGGCCTATTTTTATACAGGTATCCCAGGTGGGGATCTTCCTAAAGAGTATAAAGATCAATGGAAAAAACAGCAGGGTTTTTTAAATGAGCTTCAGAATATGGGAATTAAAGTTAAAACAATGCCTTTAAAAAAAACTCCGGAAGGTTATATAGAAAAGGGAATAGATATCCTTATTGCAACAGATATGATAAGTTTAGCTTTTAGGAATGCCTATGATACGGCAATTCTTGTAAGTGGAGACAGTGATTTTATTCCTGTAATAGAAGAGATACAGGAACTAGGAAAAAGGGTTGAAAACGCCTCTTTTAAAAGGGAAAGTTCATATAACCTCAGAAAGGTATGTGATGAATTTATTTTGCTTGATAATTTCAAAGATAAATTTACTACACCTTTAAATCCTCCAAAGGAACCGGAAGTCCATCCAGAACCTCCATCTTTTGTAGACAAAATAAAACATGTACTGCAAATAATTTCCCCTGGGAATTTATTTTCACAAAACGGCAATACAGGCCAAAAAAACCAGGTAAAAAAAGAAAAGGCAGGGGCTAAAAAATGAAAAAAGTAGGGTATATATATGATCCTGTTTATTTAAAACATGATACTGGGGCAGGTCATCCAGAAAGACCTGAAAGGGTAGAATCTATTGATACTTTCCTCTCATCCTTAAAAGAAAAGCTGATAGAAATAAAACCCAGAAAAGCAACTGCACAGGAGATAGCCCTGGTTCATGATATATACTATCCCCAGGAAATTATGGATCTTTGTTCTGCAGGGGGAACATACCTTGATCCTGACACAAGATGTTCTATTTTTTCTTATGAAGCAGCAACGTATGCAGTAGGTGCTGGCCTTGAAGCTGTTGACAGGATAAAAGAAGGTGTTGTAGAAAGGGTTTTTGCAAATGTCAGACCTCCAGGACACCATGCAGAATATGCAAAGGCTATGGGATTTTGTATCTTTAATAATATTGCTATAGCGGCAAGATACGCCCAGAGGCAGGGGTTTGAAAAAGTCTTCATTATTGACTTTGATGCCCACCATGGAAATGGAACCCAGAAAGCTTTTTATGAGGATAATACTGTTTTTTATTTTTCCACACATCAGTACCCATTTTATCCAGGGACAGGTTCAGCAGAGGAAAAAGGTACAGGAAAGGGTTTTGGTTTTACTTATAATGTACCTCTTCCTGCAGGAACTGGAGATGAGAATTATGAAAGAATTTACTCATCTATACTTCCTGAACTTGTAGATAACTTTGAGCCAGATATAATAATGGTCTCTGCAGGATATGATCTACACCAGGAAGATCCACTTACCCATTTAAATGTAACAACAAAAGGAATTGGAGTTATTGTTGAGAACATATTAAAATCAGCAGATGTTCCTTTCCTTTTCATGCTGGAAGGCGGATACAATCTATCTGTTTTAGGGGAAAGTGCAAAAATAACAGTTGAAAAAATGCTTTACATATAAAGAAGGCAGCTTAAAGGCTGCCTTTTATTTTTCAAAGATATCCTGGATAAATTCAACATTTCTGTAAGTCCACTCATGGGCATTTAGATCATAAATAGGTATCATCTTTGTTTTCCCTGATCTGTTGTCGTAAGCGGCAAACTCAACATCCCTCTTAGGAGCACCTACAGTTAAAATTACAGAATATAAAGGTGAAGCTTTTTTCCCTAAATTCGGGTTTTCCATCTGGGCTTTAGCAAATATCTGGTTCCCGTACAAGAGCTTTACAGAGTTAGCACCAACTGTTCCAAGATAAACATTATCAGCTACTCTTCCTTTTTCATCCCATACTCTCGCGTAAATTTCAGCATCCCAGCAAGAGTTGTTAGATACGATAATTCTGAAGTTAGAATTGTTTAGCATATATGGAACATAAGCTTCATCTCCGTTTGGCTTCCAGAATAAGAAGTATCCTCCTGTATCCTTTTCGTAACAACAATCATCTATTTTTTGCAAAATAGGCTCTGAAGATTCACTTAAAGAATATGAGTAAACAGCCTCATCGTTATCATTGTATATTGTAAAGTCTAACGATAATCCCCACTTTGTCATTTTTAAGTAATCTGTTCCGTTAACCCCTATATACACATCATCAGACCAACCTGTAATCTGGGGAGCTATTAAGGTATCTGATGAAGCACTTCCCGTTTCAAATACATTTACCGTGGAAGTACACTCTCTACCTGGATTTAAAGGTATATCGTTCATTCCCCTTCTATCCACTGGATCACCTGGCTGATTGGAATTAGGGGAACCGTTATTGTCTATAAACATTCTGTCATCTTCAAAATCTAATCCTTTGTATCCTGTTGCGGTAGTATCACACGTATATTTGCTGTCCATATTGTAGAAGGAAACCTTTAACTTTCCCTTCCAGCCGTCTGGTAAAAGATGAATTGGATCTTCTATATCATTATCAGGATTATTTTTTAACGTTATTACTCCACTTGAAGCATATGTATCTGTACAGCTGTTGCTCTCTAGAATATCTCCGCTGGATTCATCTAAAAATTTTCTTAAAGGGTTTGATGAATCCAGGTAGCATTTTACCAGACCACTTTTGGAATTTGAGCAGTTAGCATTATCCAGAGAAGGATAGGAATCTATATAGGATATTCTAGGTTCCATATCCAGAGAAAACTGTTTTTTGAAATCTATAAAACACTTCTTACTGCTTATTAAGTCCTGTAAACTTTCTACTGGACAACAGGAAAAAGCTTCTGGAATTTCAACACAAACAGAAGAAGATCCCTCATCTCTTAGAATGATAGATGTTGTTTTTTTCAAATTTAAAACAACATTGTACATATCATCATGGGTAGCCGGTGGATCAACTATATCTCTATTTTCTTCTCTAAAAAGAGGTTCATGAGTTTCCCTACATGTTAAATATAAAATACTATTGGGATCCAAATTATTAAATCCCGGTCCTCTATAATCAGAAACTCTGAGAAGAATGCTATTTTTGTTAATATTTAAACTTTCTCCTATCACATAGGAATCATTTACATCAGTATCTCCATTGTTTCTAAGTACAGCATAAAACCGAATTCTGCTTTTCTCAGGAGAGGAACCATTAGTTATTTGCCATGTAATATCTTCTACAGATAAATCTGCCAATGCAATAACATTACTAGATAGTGCAACTAATACAATTATTAGCAATAGGTTTTTTCTAGTATGGTGGTTTAAGCTCATTTTGTTTTTTCTTGATGTATAGTATAATTGGAATAGTT
>CAZHWB010000069.1:0-5610 GCA_964536105.1 uncultured Aquificales bacterium
GACCAGCTTCTCCATTTTCTATACAGGAAACATAAAGAAGGCCATTGGGAGGTAGTTTATTGTAATCCCTTGCTCTGTAATCGGTAACCCTAAAAAGGATATCATTTTTATCAATTTTCAAACTTTCAGCTACTATAAAACCATCATTTGTATCAGCATCATTATTAAGTTTATAACTTGTATCCCCTAAGCCGTCATTGTCTGTATCTAAACCGTTATGTTCATAAAACATAAGCCAGCATTTAACCATATTAGGAGAAAAATAAGCATTAGACAGGGACAATACAAAATAATCCCCTGTATTTAAGGTTCCGCCAGGTTTATATACAATTCTTGCTCCAGTTGGATTTCCAAGGGGAGACAAAACAGCTGGATCAAGATTGTAGTCTATACTCCTTTCTGTTAAATAATCCCTTGCTTCCTCTGCAATAGTTATTTTCCCATCAGGAGCATTTGTATGGACAAATATCTCACCTGCTACCCCTAGGGAACTTACACCTAACCCCAACGACAGCAAAAAACTTATTTTTGTGTTTTTTTCCATAGCATCCCCCTTTCCATCTTTATATATTTAATCTTATGTTTCTTGCAAACTGTAGGCAACTTAAATTTTAATAAAATTTTAGGTAAAATTGAAGAACTTTTTAATAAAAGATATACAAAAGGCTAATAATGGTAAAAACAGCTTTAACTATCGCTGGTTCAGATAATAGCGGAGGAGCAGGAATTCAGGCAGACTTAAAAGTTTTTTCAGCATTTAATGTCTATGGAATGTCTGTTTTAACAGCCTTAACCTCCCAAAACACAACAGGAGTAAAAGACATATTTCCTGTAAGTGGGGAATTTGTTTATAGTCAGATAAAAACCATAGCGGAAGACATAAAGATAGATGCAGTAAAGACTGGTATGCTTTTTAGTTCTGAAGTAGTTGAAGCTGTATATACAGCAGTGAAAGATTTTAAATTAAAAAATATCGTAGTAGATACAGTTTTTAAATCTAAAAATGGAAAATCCCTTTTATCTGAAAAAGCGATAGATATTTTTGTAGAAAAAATTCTACCCTTTTCTACAGTAATAACCCCAAATATTCCTGAGGCTGAAGTTATCTCCCAAACAAAAATTAAAAATCTGGAAGATATGAAAAGGGCAGCAAAGATTATACAGAAAATAAATAATAAATATGTTGTTGTGAAAGGGGGACATATGTTTTTTGGAGAAAAAAGTATAGATGTTATTTACAATGGAAAAGAATTTTTTCTTTTAGAATACCCTGTAGTAAGAACAAAAAATACCCATGGTACAGGTTGCACTTTTTCGGCAGCAATAACTGCAAATCTAGCAAAAGGAATTGAGATAAATAAGGCAATAAGAATAGCTAAAGCGTATTTACATGGGGCTATAGAAAATGCCCTTAATATAGGTAAAGGAAAAGGACCGCTAAATCACAACTGGTTGAGATGATTAAGGATCTTTTAAATATAGCTTTTCCTGGAAAGTGCGTTATCTGTAATTCAGGATTTTATGCTGATAATCAAAATGTAGTTTGCAGTAAGTGTTTAAGCAATATTAAAAAGGAAAATGTTTACTACTGTAAAAGTTGTGGAAGTCCCTATGAAAACTGTCAAAAATGTTTAAAAAAGAGAAAGTATGATTATATCTATGTTTATACAAAAGCAACAGATGAACTTGTAAGAATAATCTCTGAATATAAACTGTCTGGAATAAAATTTTTAGGAAAAAATCTAGCAGACATTATAAAAGAGGATATAGAAAAGGTTGTAAGGGAAAATAATATCGATATAGTAACATTTATCCCTTTAAGCAAAAAGGTTTATAAAAAAAGGGGATTTAATCATCTTGAGTTTATATTAAAACAGATTTTTCCATCATTTATGGTTCATGAAATCCTGGTAAAGAAAAAAGAAACAAAGCTACAGGTTGATTTATCAGCAGAAGAAAGGAAAAGAAACCTTAAAAATGCCTTTCATCTTAAGGAAAATATAAAGGGAAAGAAAATACTCGTTTTTGATGATATTCTTACAACCGGCACAACTATGTTAGAAGCATACAAAGAAATTAAAAAAGGAAAACCTTCCTATATATACGGATACGTCATAGGAAGGTAATCTTAATATATAGATACTGGCTTTTCCTCTTCTTTATCTTCTTTTTTTTCAACAGGTTCATCTGTCAGTCTTTCAGCCAGATAATCGGCAAGATGCTGAACTTTTACATTTTTGTAGTTTCCATGTTTATACATACCATCTGCCAGATTAAATACACATCCAGGGCAATCACTTAAAACATACTCTGCCTCTACACTTTCTATATCTTTAACTTTATTTTTTTGTATCTGATTAGCTACATCATAATTGGCAACAGAAAAGTACCCTGCAAATCCGCAGCACATCATAGCATTTTCCCCTTCAACATACTGGGCATTATCCACATTCTTTAGAACTGTTCTGTATACATCAGGATCTGTTTTCATAGCTGTATAAGAATGGCACGGGAAGTGAAAATATACTTTTTCTCCTTTTCCTCTGAATGTGAAAAACCCTTGTTCCTGGAGAATTTCTGCAAAATCTTTAACAGGATATCCGTATTCCTCCTTTAAAGCACCTCCACATGTTGGACAGGCTACAACAACAGCATCAAATTCATATTTTGCTATTTCCTTTTTATTATGCTCCCTGAGTTTTTCAAACAGTTCCACCTCACCACCGTATAGCTGGGGAGCTCCGCAGCATCTTATATTTTCAGGAACAATGACTTCATACCCTGCCTCATTCATAAGCTTTATAACACTTTCTCCTGTCTTTCCATAAAAAGCATCAATCATACAGCCTGTAAAGAACAGAAGTTTACCCTTTGTCCCCTTTTTAGGCTTTGATATCTTACCCCTTAAAGCAAAGGGTTTTGCCGTAGGCTTTGGTAAAAGTTTTGTAAATTTAGGAATACCTGTATTTAGAAATATCCCGTTATACTCAGGGACCTCCTTCTTAAATAACTTTCCATATATATCCATTAAAGAGGGGGCAAACTTCATAGCTGTCTTAGTTAATGAATTTCCCATAATGGCAAGGCCGTTATATACAGCATCTTTAACAAGGTCCTTTTTACCTAGTTTTTCTTTAACCTTATGTCTTGCCCTGAACATAATTTCCTTATACTCAACCTCATTAGGACAAATCCATTCACATCTTCTGCACATGGCACATTCATTCCACTGCCTGGCAATATCTTCAGTTAAAGGCATTATACCGTCCACTACAGCTTCAGCTAAGGCAAGGCGCCCCCGTGGGGAAGATCTTTCCTCCTTGACAATACTATAGGTAGGACATACAGACCTACACGCAGAACATTTTACACATTGATGGGCCAGTTCAACAGAAAGCTGGACATCTATTTTATCTGTCATTAGATCCTCCTTTAGATACTGAAACAACTTTATTAAAACATCTATCTAACGTAATTTTATTTTCAAGGAAAAGGTCATTTAAGATTTTCTGGACAGTGTTCCTGTCAAGTTTAAGCTCCTTTGTTATATCCCCTGTTTTAACAGGAAGCTTATTTTTCTGTAAAAACAAAAAAACCTTTTCTTTTTCATTCATGATCCAGCTCCTGTGATTAGACTATAAATTATAGAAGCTTTGAGGAAAAACACTATAACACAGGTCATAAAAGTAAGTGAAGACTAACAAAAGAAGGGGGTTAATCCCCCTGAAAAAGAAATCTCTTTCCTAAAAAGAAGATAGGTACCAAAATAAATAAAAACATTAGAGAAATATCATTTCTGTTAGATAAAGAGCATCCTCCACCACTACTGCTACTTTGACTCTCGTTATCATCTATATTTTTCAGCTTTACAAAGGCAACATTTAAATGGATCTTGCCTGTTTCGTTATCTGCATCGTAAATGCCATTGTCTTCTATATATATGGAAATGTAAGGTTTTAAATCCTGCGTAGAAATTAGATAAACATCATTATCCATAACATGACATTTTCCATCGTTATCATAACATACAGCAGGTTTTAAGCCATAATCAAAAGATATAAAGTAAAATTTCACGTTTGCAGTACTTTCATTATCAAGTGAGATATCTAAAGAAACAGGATCCTCAACAAAAGTATATCCTGGGTTTTCAATACTGAATGATTTTTCCGGAAAGTATATCTGGATAGTTCCACTTTCAGCCAAACTTATCCCCATATTTTCACTAACATCTTTTATTGGATTTGTCAGCATAGATAAAAGATTTAAACGGCTTTCAGTTAATATGTGGTTCTGAAGTGAAGGAAGGACATCACCGTTCATTAATATAGAAGCCTTTACATCCTTCCAGTTTAGGTCTGGATATTTAGATTTTAAAAGTCCAACAGCTCCAGCTACAAAAGGGGCAGCCATTGAAGTTCCTGATTCATATTTGTAATGCCCTGCGGATAGGGTAAAGAAAGTTTCCTGGGTTGTTGTTGTACTGTAGATAGCATCTCCAGGGGCAGCTATATCAACAGAATTTACACCGTAGTTTGCATACCATGGAAGTTCATCATTTTGATCTGTTGCCGTTACACAGATAATCCCATCATTATCCAGCTCATAATCACAGGGATACACATGCTGACAGTAAGGATCCGAAATACATGTCTTATCATTATTGGAACCTTCATTTCCTGCAGCTGTTATAAATAAAATTCCTGCATTTACTGACTCCTGTATAGCATCTTTAAGAATATCCCCTAAATAAACCCCTGGAGAAGCGGCCCATGAGTTATTTGAAGCAACTATGTTGACGCCCCTTTCTTCTTTTAGCTTTACTATGTAGTTTAAACACTCTATAGCAGCACTTAAAACATAACTTCCTCCTCCATCATTGTCAAAAATTTTACATGGAAGAAGTTTTACCCTCCAATTGACTCCAGAGATTCCAAGGTTATTATTTCCTACTGCTCCGATGATACCTGCAACATGTGTTCCATGTCCATCATAATCCACAGGATCATTATCTCCATCATGCATATCATATCCGATACAATCATCAATATATCCATTTCCATCATCATCTTCGTTATCAATACCGCTACATTCAATCTCATTTCTCCATATATTGTCAGCTAAGTCTGGATGGGTATAATCAATTCCTGTATCTATAACAGCAATAACAACATCATTAGAACCGGTTGTTATATCCCACGCATCAAAAGCCTGGATTTTATCTAAACCCCAAAACCTACTGTAATCATTGTCTGCATACTCAGAGTCGTTTGGAAAAACAAGAGGCTTTATTATGTAGTTTGGTTCAACTCTGTAAACATAAGGATTTTTTTTCATTTTTCCAATAAGTTCCTGTGTTGAATAGATATCTGACTTTACAAGGAAAATCTGTTTTTTTCCGTGGGAAAAAATGCTTTTTACTTTTATATCTGAATCATTTGTCTTAAGTGTTTTTATAAAAGATTTTGTTTGAATTCCTGAAGCAGGAATTTCAGAAAATTTTAGTTCTACCAAAACCTCCCCTTCCCTGAAATCCTCAGCATGGATACTAAAAAAAATCAAAAAAAATCCAACAAAAAAAGCAGTGATTTTTTTCATTCTTCTCCCCTTCCT
>CAZHWB010000070.1:0-3587 GCA_964536105.1 uncultured Aquificales bacterium
TACTGGGAAAGTTTATTTCCTGCAGAAACTACAGTAAAAGCAACAACATCATGCCTGTCATTATGGAAGTAATCGGCAAGACATCTGTAAGGTGGCTTTGAAGAACGGGGAAAGTTCATTACGAGCTCTGCAGTACCTATGATATCTTTCAGAGGTTCTCTATTTGCATCTTTGTCATCCTTCCAGCCTTCTGTTTCTGGAAAAATAATAAGACTACATTCTCTATTCTCCTCTGTTTCTTCCGGGAAATCTGATCTACACGGCCAGTAGCCGTAAATTATCGTAGGCTGGAAAATGTCTTCTTCCACTAAAAGTTTTTTCAGCCTTTCAAATGTTGGAAGAATTTCTTCCTTTTTTATTTTTTCGTATTCTTCTTTTGTTTTATCTCCCCTTGTATATCCCCAGGCTCTCTTAAATAAAGCTCCTTTGTTTATCCATTCAAAGGCAAGGTTCTGGATGTATCTATAAAGTTTTCTGTCTTCCATGTCTGGAGAAATCCATACCTTCCTTCCCCAGAAAGGTGGTACAGGGACAGGAATAGATCTGTCTGGCATTTTTATCTGGCTAATAGGAGGAATTGTGATCTCTTTTTTTGGATGTTTTAATTTTTCCTCTATCTCCTCCTCTTCCTTGTCATAACCAAGGTCTGTATCAAGGGGCGAAACTCCATCCCATTTTTCTATTCTGGACATTGCTTCTATACCATCAAAGGCATCTCTACAATAAAAAATAGGACCATCATAAATAGGTCTGCAGTACTCGTCTACAAACGCTTTATTTAAGGCTGCCCCTCCAAGGAGAACAGGAACCTTTAGACCTCTTTTCTGCATCTCTTCAAGGTTATTTTTCATCTCCAGAGTTGATTTAACAAGAAGACCGCTCATACCTATGGCATCTGCATTATGCTCTTCATAGGCCCTCAGGAACTCCTCAAGCTCAACCTTTATTCCAATATTCACAACTTTAAAGCCGTTGTTTGTGAGTATAATATCAACAAGGTTTTTCCCAACGTCGTGAACATCCCCTTTAACCGTTCCAAGAATTAAAGTTGTCTGGCTTTCCTTTTCTTTTTTTGGTAGGTACTGATTTAGATAATCAACAGCTGCCTTCATTGCCTCTGCAGACTGAAGAACAAAAGGAAGCTGCATTTTACCCTCACCAAAGAGATCGCCAACCACCTTCATCGCATCAATCAATATTTCATTAATAATTTTTTCTGGAGGTATTTTGTGTCTTGCCTCTTCAACTGCCTGGATAAGCCTGTCTTTCTCTCCATCAATTAGAAGCTTTTTAATTCTCTCTTCTATAGGAAGTTTTTTTAGTTGGTCTTCCTCCTCTTTTAAATCCCTATCTTTTGCTTTTGAAAAATGCTCTATAAATTTAAATAACGGGTCTTCCCCGTTTTCCCACACATTAAACAGCAGATTTTCACACACCTTTCTATCTTCTTCAGAGATTTTATGGTAAGGAATTAGATGCTTTGGATTAACAATTGCCATAGTAAGCCCTGCTTCTACACAGTGGTGTAAAAAGACAGAATTCAGATACTTTCTTGCTGTCATATCCAGTCCAAAGGAAATATTAGATATACCAAGAACAAAACCAACTTCCGGGTGTCTTTTCCTTATCTCTTTTATAGCTTCTATGGTCTGAACCGCAGCGTCCCTGTACTCTTCATCTCCAGAACCAACTGTAAATGTAAGAACGTCAAAAACAAGGTCCTCTGGATTCAGGCCGTGTTTTTCTGTGGCTAGTTTATACATCCTTTCTGCAACTTCAACTTTTCTTTCCTTTGTTTTTGCCATACCTTTTTCATCTATTGTCAGAAGAACAACAGCTGCACCGTATCTTTTTGCAAGCTGGCATACTTTATCAAATTTTTCTTCTCCATCTTCAAGGTTTGCAGAGTTCAGTATAGGTCTTCCTCCAATAAGCTTTAATGCCGTTTCAAGGGCTGCAGGCTGGGTTGAGTCTGGCATTAGAGGAATTGGAATTTTTTCATTAAATCGGCTTATAACCTCTTTCATATCCTTATTTTCGTCTCTACCGGCAAAGTTCACCGAAACATCCAGAGCATGGGCTCCTGCCTTTACCTGATCCTGTGCTATTGAAAGTATAGTGTCATAATCCTCGTTTAAAAGTAGCTCCCTGAACTTTTTAGAACCTGTTGCGTTTGTTCTTTCCCCTACCAGAAAAGGAGGAGGTTCCTGTTTCAGAGGTTGAATGCCATAAAGGGAAGCAAGCGCCCTCGGCTGTTTTCCTTTTGGAGGCTTTGGTCTTTTTCCTTTTACCTTATCTACAAGCGCTTTTATATGGGCTGGGGTTGTCCCACAGCAACCTCCCAGTACTGCCACCCCGTCTATATCAAGGAATTTACTCTCTTTCTCTGCAAACTCTTCTGCCCCCATTGGATAATAGGTCTGTCCTCCTCTGTTTTCAGGAAGACCAGCATTTGAGTGTATGGATATAGGCTTGGGCCATACCTGTGAAAGGGTTTTAAGATGCTGCTCTATCTGGTCAGGACCGGTTCCACAGTTAAATCCAAGGGAAAGGATATCAAAGGGCTCCATTATTGTTGCAAGTGTCTGGGCATCCGTACCAATAAGCATAGTTCCAGTTAGCTCTATAGTAGCTGATACCATCACAGGAATATCAACCCCTTCTTCTCTGGAAGCATCCTGAACAGCATGTAAAGCCGCCTTTATCTGCAAAGGATCCTGAAAAGTCTCAAGGAGAAAAACGTCAACTCCACCATGGATAAGACCCTTAGCTGCTATCTTATACCCCTGGTACATCTCATCGTAATGGATATGTCCTAAAGATGGGAGTTTTGTCCCTGGTCCTAAAGAACCGGCCACAAAACGGGGCTTTTCTGGTGTTGAATATTTATCGCATACCTGTTTTACAAGCTGTGCCCCTGCCTTTGCAAGTTCATAAGCCCTGTCCCCTATCTGATATTCATCCAGAACCCACGGCAAAGCTCCAAATGTATTTGTTTTTATAAGATCAGCCCCTGCCTTGGCATACTTTTCATGGATTGACTTTATAATGTCTGGAGCTCCAACATTCAGAACTTCATTACATCCTACTTTCCCCTGCCACGCATCCATGGGGATTATCATAGACTGGATCATAGTCCCCATGGCGCCATCTATAATAAGAACTTTTTCTTTTATGAGCTTCTCTAAAGACATTTTTTACCTCATTTCATTACTGACTGTTTCAAAATTATAGTTTAGGTGTTTTATTTTTCAAAATTAATGTTGATTGACATTATATAGAAATATAAGTAAATTAAAGTAATAAAAAGTGAAGGGGGCTATTATGTTTAAAAGATTATTTGCTGGGATATTATCAGTTTCTTTAATAGGAGTTCCCTCTTTTATATCTGTAAGTGCAAATACAGAAGGAACAGCTGGTGCAGCTGCGGCTAACACCTCTGCTGGAGCAGCTGGAGCTAGTGGGGCTGCAGCTGGAACAGGTGGTGCAGCTGGTGCAACAGGGGCTGCGGCTGGTACGGCTGCAGGAACAGCTGGTGCAGCTGCAGCAGGAGCAGCAACCGCCGCCGCTGTTGGAACTACAACAAT
>CAZHWB010000071.1:0-12380 GCA_964536105.1 uncultured Aquificales bacterium
CATATATAGATAAACTCTTAGAAGAAATAGAAAAGAGAGAAATAGAAAAAATAAATGAATAAAATATATTACCTTAAAGTAAATCATCAGGAAGCTTATAATGGATAAAGTATGCGCAGTAGTAGTAACATACAATAGAAAAGAGCTTTTAATAAAGTGTCTTGAGGCTTTAAGGAAACAAACCAGACCTTTGCAGGGGATATGTATTGTAGATAATGCCTCCACAGATAAAACCCCTGAGCTTTTACTAGAAAAAGGATATATAAAACAGCTTCCTCCAGAAAACTTAAAAAAACCGTGGGAAAAAGAGTTTGAAATAGAAAATCTAAAGGATGGAAAGCCTATAAAAATCCACTACATCCGGATGCATGAAAACACAGGGGGAGCAGGAGGCTTTCATGAAGGTATGAAAAGGGCGTATGAAAAAGGATATGACTGGTTATGGCTTATGGATGATGATGTTGAACCTTATGAAAACGCCCTGGAGGAACTATTTAAGTACTCCCATCTATCCGAGGCTTTTCAATCCCATAGAATATACAAAAATGGAAAAGATGTCTTATGGTATGGATACTTAGATATATTTACTGGAAATATGGTCCACTTAGATATGAAACGTTTTAAAAAACATCTTCTTTACACAAATGTTGCAACATTTGAAGGACTTCTCATCAAAAAAACAGTTATCAGCAGGATAGGTTTACCCTGTAAGGATATGTTTATTGTAGGGGATGATACTATATGGGGATTGAAAATAAACCTATATACAAATCTTTTTTTAGTTAAAAGAAGTGTTTTCATAAGAAAAACCTTTAGGAAAAAACCTTTAACACCACGTTTTTTATACTTTTATGTAAGAAACCGCATCGTTATATTAAAAGAAATTGAAAAACTCTATGGAAAAAGATATAGTTTTATTAGAAAGATATTTGATGCTTTAGATATTATAAGATATTACCTGTACACTATACGAGATACAAAAAATATAATTGATTCTACAAAAGCAGTATTAAGAGGACTAAAAGACAGAAAAAGTATTTTAAAAAAATGCTTGAATTACTGATATCTACAAATAAGGAAAATTTATATGATGTAATAGATAACTTCAAAAATTACAAAAACTGTAAAAAAACAATAATCTGGCAACAAGAAAAAAATAAAGATATCTCAATAAGCATAAATGATCCAACTATCCGTCTGTTTTTATTCCATGAAATGGGTCTTGCAAAAAGCAGAAACAGAGCTATTGAATTAGCATCTGAAGAGATATGTCTTTTTTGTGATGATGATACTTTGTATACACCAGGTTTTGAAGAGCATATACAAAAAGCATTTGAAGAAAATCCTGGCGCCGACATCATAACATTTCAGATTAAAACACCCGAAGGAAACCTTTTTAAAGATTATCCTAAAGATAAAATGTTTCATAATCTAAGAACTATTATGAAGGTTTCATCTATTGAAATAGCCTTTAAAAGAACTTCTATCTTGAAAGCAGGTTTAAAATTTGACGAGAGATTTGGACTAAAAAGCAATTTTCCGACAGGAGAAGAAAATATATTTTTAGCTGATGCAATAAAAAAAGGTCTAAAAATCCTTTATATTCCTGTTCCAATAGCTATACATCCTGTCGAAACTTCAGGAAGGACATTTGATGAAACACTGGTAAAAGCAAAAGGAGCCATGTTTTACAGGATTTTCAAAGAAAAGGCATATTTAGTTTCCTTTTTGTTTGCTATAAAAAAATATAAAAACTCTCCATTTTCTTTACTTGAATTCTATAATCTAATGTTAAAAGGAATAAATGAATTTAAAAGTTTGAGGTAAGACATGAATAAGCTTGTATCTATTATAACCCCCTCTTATAAATCAGAAAAATTTATATCAAAAACTATTGAAAGTGTATTAAACCAAACCTACAAAAACTGGGAAATGATTATTATTGATGACTGCAGTCCAGATAATTCAAATAAAATAATTGAAAAATACATAAAAGAAGATAATAGAATTAAGCTTATAAAACTTTCTAAAAACAGTGGTCCTGCTGTCGCAAGAAATGTTGGGATAAAAGAAGCAAAAGGGAGATTTATAGCTTTCTTAGATTCAGATGATATATGGCTTCCTGAAAAATTAGAAAAACAAATATCATTTATGGAGCAAAAAAATCTTCCTATGACATACTCCTCATACTATATCATTGACGAAGAAGACAATCCCTTAGGAGAATATATTGTTGAACCTGTTCTTACATATAAAGAACTTTTAAAAAGAAATATGGTTGGCTGTTTAACAGGGATATACGATGTTGAGAAACTCGGGAAGATTTACATGCCTGATATTTTAAAAAGGCAGGATCATGGTCTATGGTTGAGTATTCTAAAAAAAATAAAAAAAACCGAAGGAATAGTAGAACCTCTAGCTATTTACAGACTGAGAAAAAATTCCGTATCTTCCAATAAAATAATAGCTGCAAAATATACATGGAAATTGTTAAGGGATGTGGAAAAACTAAATATTCCCAAAGCACTATACTACTTCGGCTGGTATATATATTACGGAATTAATAAATACAAAAACATTAAAAAAACTACAACTTGAGAGCTTTTAGAGCTTTTAAAATCATATCAGGGGTTATATTTTTCATACATTCAAATGTTCCTGTTGGACATTTTCTATGACCATGTAGACCACATGGCCTACAGCTTAAACCATCAGCTTCAACAACTACTCCATTTCTATACGGATAAAATCCGAAATCTTTTACTGTAGGTCCATATATATCAACAACAGGTACCCCAAAGGAAACAGCCATATGAACTGGGGCTGAATCATTTGAAATTAAAGCTTTAGAATGCTTCACAACAGAAAAGCTTTCCCTTAAAGAAGTTTTTCCTACAATATCTATCACTTCTCTTTTTAAATCTCTTTTTATCCTATCAACAAAATATCTATCCTCCTTTCCCCCAAACAGCACTACCGTTTCCTTTTCAGAAAGGATATTTATCAGCTGGGAAAACCCTTCAGCTGTCCATCTTTTTGTTTCCCATTTTGAACCTGGAGCAACGAGGATATAACCTTTGTCTTTTAAACCAATTTTTTTATAAAAATCATCCTCCTCTGGGGTTAGAAATATCTGGGGGTATCTTTTTATTTTTTTTTCTGAGTAGTTTTCCAAAGGTCTTAAAAGGGATAAATTTCTATCTATCTCATGGGTTCCATCAAACCTATGGGGAACAGTTTTTGTGTATAAAAAAGAAAAACCTCCTTTATCAAAACCGATCCTTTCAGGGATTCCTGAAAGAAAAAGAACATACGAAGCCCTATGGGAACGATGGGGGGAAATAGCTAAAGAGTATTTTTTTTCTTTAAGGGTCTTTATAAGTTTTAATGTGGAGTTTTTATTTTTATCAAAAATTATCACTTCATTTATATAAGGGTTTTCTTTTAATACATCTTTACCAAAAGGTTTTGTGATAATATCAATAGAAGCATCTGGGAAGATCTCCTTTAAAGATGATATAAGGGGTGTTGTAAGGATCAAGTCCCCTAAAAATGCTGTTTGCCAAATAAGAATTTTTTCCATTGAACCTCCTTAAAAATCTATTCCTTTAACAGCCTCCTTTCCCTCTTTAAAGTAATGTTTTACCTCTTTCATTTCAGTTATAAGATCTGATAGATCCAGTATCCTCTGGGGACAGTTTCTACCTGTCAAAATAAAATGAATATCATTTTTATACTTCTTTAACATATTTGCAACAGTTTCCAAAGGCAGAAGCTCAAAATGCAGTACCACACAGATTTCATCAAGTATAATAAGGTGGTATTTCTGACTTTTAACAGCATTTAAAACAAAATCAAATCCGTCCTGAGCAAGTTTAAAATCTATATCAGATAAAGGCTTAACCCCAAAAGCCTTAGCTTCTGGATTTTCCTCCAAATATCTTTTTGGTGCATAAAAACCCTCCCTTCCAAAACTCTCTATATGAAAGTTCTTTATATTCTGGAGGGCTTTATACTCTGAAGTAAGCTCTTTTACCTTCATAAACTGCACCATAAGAACCTGTTTATTCAAACCAACAGCCCTTATACCAGCTCCTATAGCTGCAGTTGTTTTTCCTTTACCGTCCCCTGTATAAACATAAATCATCTTTACAAAACCTTAAACCTTCCTAAATCCTCTCCTTTTACAAACAGTGTTATTGCTTCTAATGTACAGTTTTTAATATTTTCTATGGCTTTTTTTGTAAAGTATGCAATATGGGGGGTTATGATCACATTATCAAAAGATAAAAGCTTTAGTATTTTTAGGTTTTTATCACTCCCTTTTCCTTCCTGAAATCTTTTTAGTATAAGAATTTCTTCATCTTCAAAAACATCAAGGGCCAAACCTTTTATTTTTCCAGTTATAACACCTTCATAAATTGCATCTGTATCAACTACCTTTCCCCTTGAGGTGTTTATAAGATAAACCCCTTCTTTCATTTTAGCTACTGTTTCCTTATTAATAAGATGATGGGTCTTTGGCGTGTAAGGAACGTGAAGGGTTATTACATCTGATTTTGTGATAATTTCATCAAAGGGAAGATACTTAACGCCTTTTTCCCTCAGCATAGGATTTTCTTTTATATCAAAAGCCAGAACTTCCATACCAAAGGCAAGGGCAAGTAAAGCCGTTTGAGTTCCTATTCTACCTGTTCCTATTACACCTATCGTTAACTGGTCAAGGTCTATTCCTAAAAGATCTTCTTTCTGGGAAAAATCAACCTTTTCTTCTTTTTTTTGGGCGGTTTTTATTCTTCTTGTAAGATTTAAAAGAAGGGCAAATGTATGCTCAGCTATAGACTTAGGTGAATATGCAGGCATATGGGCTACATGTATTCCTTTTTCCCTGCAGTAATCTAAATCTATATGGTCAACTCCAGCAGACCTGGTTATAATCAGCTTTAGATCAGGGAGCTGGGAGAGAACGTCCCTCCCAAGCTTATCAAAAACAAAAACAACAAGAATTTCAGTTTTTTTAATATCCTTTAAAGGAATTTTATCTATAGGATTTTCATAAAGTTTTAAGGAATGTTCCTTTAGATGTTTTTCAAAAAACTCCTTCTCATCCTTTCTTAAACTTGTAAAGGTTATATTCATATCATCCCCCTAAATGTTCTTTTACAAAAGGAATTACTATCTTGTTAAACTCATCTGGATTTTCAAAAGGGGGAAGGTGTGCACTGTCAGGTATCTCAACAAACAGTGACCCTTCTATACCATCAGAAATACCTTTTACAATATCAGGTGGTGTAACCTTTTCATCGTCTTTTCCTGCAATAACAAGTGAAGGAACATCTATACTTTTTAAGATATCTTTGTTGTCTGGTCTTTCAGCTAATGCCTTTAAAGCTTTAATAATCCCTTCCTCTGTAGCTTCATTCATAATACATTTAAGCTCTTCAATTTTTTGGGAGTTCTGCTTTGTTTTTGGAGACGTCTGGGCATCAAGCATAAAATCTATGAGAAATCCTTTGCCTTCTTTTTTTATCCTTTCTATTGTCCCATAACGGGCTTTTTTTGCTTCCTCTGTATCTGCTTCAGCCCTTGTAGCAACAAAAACAAATCCTGAAACAATATCCCTGTATTTCCTCCAGATCTCAAACATTATATATCCACCCATACTGTCCCCTACAGGGATGATCTTTTTTACCCCCAGTCTGCTTATCTGCGAAATAATCCTGTCTGTTAGCTGGGATATTGTGTAATCTGTAGGAAAGTTCCTTTCTTCCCCAAACCCAGGATAATCAACAGCAATGTAAGGAATGCCCTCCTTCTCAAATTCCTCAAACTGGTATCTGTACATATTTTTATTTAAAGGAAATGCATGTAAAAATAAAACAGCTGAAGGCTGATACACTCTCATATTACCCTCCTTTAATCATTTATTCCTAATGCTTTTTTTACCCTTTGATAACATACTGGACAAAAATAATAACTCTTTCTGTCTGTATCACTTATGGAGTTGGAAAAATGCATAACACATTTAGGATCTGGACAGTGACCAAGCCCAAGTGTATGACCTATTTCATGAACCGCTTCTTTTGTTGTTCTATCAACAAAAAGGGAAAAATCTTCAGGAAGACCGTAAAAGCTGTTGTGAAGACGGTAAGTTGATATTACAGCTGTTTTTGTGTACGGGGAAGCAACACCAAATATAAAATTTAAATCAGGTTCATAAAGATCATACGGAACTATCCCAAGAACAATATCCCCCTCTTCTTTTTCCTTAAGAAGATCCTTTAAAAACATACTACCTAAAAACTGATTTCTCTCAGGATTAAAAGCCGACGGTATAACAGGTTTTGCTTTTTTCCAGACTACCGGTAAAAAAAATATACTTTCTAATCTTTCAGCAAGAAGATTTCTTATAGAAGAAAAGTCTTTATCATAGGGCTGTATGACAATTCTTTTAAACTGCATTTTCTCCACAAATATAATAAGGTTATTTCTTAGTATAATAATATTTTCAACTAAAAAATTTCCAAGAGGTGAAGAAATCAATGGAAAATATTGACTGGTTGTGTATAAATACCATCAGAGTTCTTTCTTTAGATCAGATCCAGACCGCTAAATCAGGACACCCAGGAATGCCTTTAGGGGCTTCCCCAATGGCATACGTTTTATGGGATAAATTTCTAAAACACAACCCCAAAAACCCAAACTGGTTTAACAGGGATAGATTTATCCTATCTGCCGGACATGCATCAGCTATGCTTTACTCCCTTTTATATCTTTACGGTTATGATCTTCCACTGGAAGAGCTTAAAAGATTTAGACAGTGGGGAAGTAAAACCCCTGGACATCCAGAGTACGGGCATACACCTGGCGTTGAAGCTACAACAGGTCCATTGGGACAGGGTTTTGGTATGGGTGTAGGAATGGCAATAGCTGAATGTTTCCTGGCAAACTACTTTAACAGAGAAGGCTTTAATATTGTTGACCACTATACATATGCTATTGTTTCAGATGGTGATTTAATGGAAGGAATATCATCTGAAGCAGCCGCTTTAGCTGGGAGATTAAAACTTGGAAAACTTATATATCTTTACGATGATAACCATATAACGATAGACGGACCTACAGACATAACATGGACGGAAGATATAGAGCTGAGATTTAAAGCCCACGGCTGGCACGTTATAACTGTTCCAGATGGTGAGGATTTAGAAGCCATCTACGGGGCTATAAAAGCCGCCCAAGATGAAAAGGAAAAACCGTCTTTAATCAGAATAAAAACCCATATAGGATGGCATTCTCCAAAACAGGATAATCCAGCAGTCCATGGAGCACCCCTCTCTGAAGAGGAAGCAAAAGCAACAAAAAGGGCACTGGGATTTCCTGAAGATAAAATGTTTTACATACCACAGGAAGCTTTAGAGCACTTTAGAAAAGCCCTTGAAAAAGGAAGGAAAGAAGAAGAACGCTGGAAAAGTATGTTTGAAGAATATAAAAAGGCTTACCCTGAACTGGCAAAAGAGTTTGAAATGTTTGTAAAAGGCGAGCTTCCGGAAGGCTGGGAGAATGATCTACCGGTGTTTACAGACACATCTAAGTCTGTGGCAACCCGCTCCGCTTCAGGGGAAACAATAAATGCCCTGGCAGAAAAACTACCAAACTTTATAGGAGGGTCAGCAGACCTTGCTTCTTCAAATAAGGTTGTAATGAAAGGTAAAGGCGATTTTTACTGTGATACCCCTGGAGGAAGAAATATACATTTTGGAATAAGGGAGCATGCAATGGGAGCTGCTGTTAACGGAATGGCCCTCCACGGTGGAGTCATACCTTTTGGGGCAACATTCTTTGTATTTTCAGATTATATGAGAGCCTCTGTGAGACTTGCAGCACTAATGGGCACCCATTCCATATTTATCTATACCCACGACAGTATCGGGGTAGGTGAAGATGGTCCAACCCACCAACCTATAGAACATCTAATGAGTTTTAGGGTTATGCCTGATTTAACTGTCATTAGACCTGCCGATGCCAATGAGACTGTAGAGGCATGGAAAATAGCAATAAAGGAAAAATCCCCAGTAATGCTTGTCTTAACAAGACAAAATGTTCCTGTTTTAGACCCTGAAAAGTATCCAATAAAAGAAGGGGTTAAAAAAGGAGCCTATATACTTGAAGATGAAGAAAATCCAGATGTTATTTTGATAGGAACAGGTTCTGAGGTTCATGTGTGTATAAAAGCAAAAGAGATATTAAAAGAAAAGGGCATCAAAGCAAGGGTTGTTTCAATGCCTTCATGGGAGCTGTTCTTCAACCAGCCAGAAGAATACAGAAAGCAGGTAATCCCCCAAAATATTCCTAAAGTTGCTGTAGAAGCAGGTTCATCATTAGGATGGAAAGAGATAATTGGGGATAATGGGGTTGTAATTGGAATGGAAAGATTTGGAGCTTCAGCCCCTGGAAATGTCCTTATGGAAAAATTTGGCTTTACCCCTGAAAATGTGGCCAGAAGGGCTATTGAACTTCTAAAAAAATAAAACCCCAGCAGGCTTTTCGCCTGCTTTTTTGTTATGAAGATACAAAGTTTTTTTGTTTTTCTTGTTATTTGTAAAACAGCTTTTTCCCTAAACATAGAAAGAGATGTAAGGAATACCTATCCCCACTGGTTTTACTGGTATTTAAAAGAAAGGGAAGCAGTCTTTAAAATCGTTGAAGAATTTTTAAAACCTGACAAAGTTGTTGTATTTAAAAGCAAAAGGAAAATGCTCCTTCTTAAAAACGGTATCATAATAAAAAAGTTCTATATTTCCCTGGGAAGAAATCCTGTAGGAAAAAAAGAAAAAGCCTGGGACGGCAGGACACCTGAAGGTATATACTACGTAGAATGGAAAAACAGAAACAGTGATTTCTTCCTGTCTTTAAAAATATCCTATCCAAACTTTCAGGATAAGATTAATGCTTATGTAAAAGGTTATGATCCCGGGAACTGGATAATGATACACGGGTTTCCAAACTGGACTTTTCTTTTTCCAGACTATCAGGAGGTTTTAAAATATACAGATTGGACCAACGGATGTATAGCTGTTTCTAACAAGGAAATAAAGGAAATCTGGGATAGTATTGATTATTTTACTCCAGTTATCATAAATCCCTGAGAGCGTAAAGCCCTCAGGATACTTTTTTGGAAAACAGCTTAGATTTTAAAATTTTTCCCATTTTAAAATGAACAATCTTTTTAGGCGGAACTTCAACTATCTCTCCAGTTTTTGGATTTCTTGCTTTTCTACCATCCCTTTCCTTTACCCTAAAAGAACCAAGACCCCTTATTTCTATTTTTTCTCCTTTAGAAAGGGCATCTATCATAGCCTCAAAAGTTCCATTTAAAATTTCACTTAGAACAGTCCTGTCTATGTGGGGAAATCTTTCTGTTAAGTATTCTAAAAGCTCTGACTTTTTCATTTATCCTCCTCTCTCTATTTTTTATTCTGATATCTGGGAAAGTTCTATTCCCATTTTTTCTATCTGTGTCATACATCTATCACATACAGGCTGACCTTCTTTTCCAACACTTTCATCATAAATCCAGCAGCGGGGACATTTTTCCCCTTTTGCAAAGGTAACAGCGATTCTTCCACCCTGCACCTTTTCTCCTTCTATGCAAACATCCCCCTGTGGATTATCAGAAAGCTCCACCTGGGAAACAGTAAAGAAAAATTTAATCCAATCTAATCTGTCCTCAACAAGTTTCTTATATTCCTCCGGTAATGAAAGAATTATTCTTGCTTCGTAAGGGTGTTTTATGATACCTGTTTTCCTTGCCTCTTCTAAGGCTTTTAACACATCATCCCTGATTTGGAGAAGTTTTTTATAAATCCCCTCTATTTCATCATTAATAAAATCCTGATTAACAACAGGCATTTCCTCAAGATGGATGCTTTCTTTCACCAGAGGATTTATTTCCTTCACATAATCCCATATCTCCTCTGTTGTGAAGGAAAGGATTGGAGCAAAAAGCCTTACCATACTGTCTAAAAGATTATACAGAACAGTCTGTGCAGAACGTCTTTCAAGACTATCTGGAGCATACACATAAAGCCTATCCTTTAATATATCAAGATAAACAGCAGATAAATCAACAATGATAAATCTTTTTATTTCATGGTAAAACCTGTGGAACCTGTGGTTTGAATAAGCACCATGGGCTATATCAATAAGTTTCTGGAGCTTTGACAACATCCACTTATCTATCTCAAGAAGATCCTGATAAGGAAGTGCATCCTTTTGGGGATTAAATTCATACATATTTCCAAGGAAATATCTAAATGTATTTCTTATTTTCTTATAGTCATCAGCTATAGACTTAAGCAGATTCATACCGATTTTTATGTCCTCTGTGTAGTCCTCAGAAACCACCCACAGCCTTAAAATATCTGCACCATACATCTTTATTATTTTCTCAGGGGGGATAACATTTCCAATAGATTTTGACATCTTACGTCCCTTTTCATCCAGTATAAAACCGTGGGTAAGGACGCTGTCATAAGGGGCTCTATCGTATGAAGCTACACTTTCAAGGAGAGAGGATTGAAACCATCCCCTATGCTGATCTGAACCTTCTAAATACATATTAGCAGGCCATTTTAGCTCTTCCCAGAAGCCGGTTTTTAATACCGATGCATGGGAAACCCCTGAATCAAACCACACATCAAGTATATCTTCCTCTTTTTTAAATTCCGTGCTACCGCATTTTGGACATTTATACCCTTCTGGAAGAAGTTCCTTTGCCTCCTTCTCAAACCATATATCTGCCCCATAATCGTAGTTTTCAACAATCTTAGCTATATGTTCAAAAACTTCTTCATCTTCAACTATATAATCACACTTTTCACAGTAAAAAACAGCTATAGGAACACCCCAGCTTCTCTGTCTTGATATACACCAGTCAGGTCTATTTTCAACCATTGATTTTATTCTGTTTTCTCCCCAGTGGGGTATCCATTTAACCCGCTCTATCTCCTTTATAGCTTCCCCTCTAAGGGTATTTCCATTTTCAAGGACAGCATCCATTGATATGAACCACTGGGGGGTAGCCCTGAATATAACAGGATTCTTACATCTCCAGCAGTGGGGATAAGAGTGCTTTATTACTTCGTGGTGCAGAAGGGCCCCAACTTCCTTTAATTTTTCAATAATAGGATCATTTGCATCAAAAACCCTAAGACCCTGGATAAACTCAGGGGCTTCCTTTGTAAATCTACCTTCATCATCAACAGGGGCAAAGGGTTCAATACCGTATCTCTGGCCTATAACATAATCCTCCTGACCATGTCCTGGAGCCATGTGAACAAGGCCGGTACCTGTTGAAAGTTCAACAAACTCAGAAAGATATATCTTTGAAACCCTGTCTATAAAAGGATGTTTATACTCTAAAAATTCAAGATCTCTTCCCTTTACTTCCTTTAAAACATTTCCATCTAAACCAATCTTTTCTTTAAAGGAATCTAAAAGCTCTTTAGCAACTATAAAAACCTTTTCACCTACATCAAAAAACACATAATCAAAATCCGGATTAACCATAACCCCAAGGTTTGCCGGTAAAGTCCAGGGGGTTGTTGTCCATATCACAGCAAAGCATGTTTTGTTTATTCCAAAAGGAGGTTCAACAAGTTCAAACGCTACATAAACAGAAGGGTCTTTCTTATCATAGTATTCTACCTCTGCCTCTGCTTCTGCAGTTTTATCGTAAATACACCAGTAAACAGGCTTTTTACCTCTGTAGGCAACCCCCCTTTTAAATATCCTTCCAAGTTCCCTTATTTCCTGAGCCTGATAAGAAGGCCTCATAGTTAGATAAGGCTTTTCCCAGTTTCCAATAATACCAAGCCTTTTAAACTCTTCTTTCTGTATCTCAACAAATTTTGACGCATATTCTCTACACAGCTTTCTAAACTCAGCTTTAGATAAGTCTTCCTTTCTTTTCTTCTGTGATTTAAGCTCCTTTTCTACCTGTTGTTCTATAGGAAGACCATGACAGTCCCACCCTGGGACAAAAGGGGCATCATAACCCTTCATTGAAGCATACTTAACAAGAATATCCTTAAGAATTTTATTCAGGGCGTGTCCCATATGGATGTGTCCATTTGCATACGGGGGACCATCATGAAGAATATACTTCTCTTTTCCCTTTCTTTCCTCTCTTAGTTTTTTATATAAATCAATTTCTTCCCATCTTTTAATATAGTTTGGTTCCTTGTTTGGCAGATTTCCTTTCATTGGAAAAGCTGTTTTAGGTAGATTTAAGGTATCTTTCCACTCCAACGGATAGTCCTCCCAATTTCACGTTTATTACATTTCAAAGACTTATATTATAAGACAAAAATAAGTTG
>CAZHWB010000072.1:0-23173 GCA_964536105.1 uncultured Aquificales bacterium
ACAGAAAAAAAGGTTAAATCAAAAACAATAAAAGATTTTTTAAATAAAGGGATTTCCTTTAAAAAGGACGTTTCTGATGAGGAAATATCCCTTTTGCTTTACGAAATAGGACTTCTTTTAAGCCGGGGTGTCCACATAACCCAGATTTTTGATATTTTATCTAAACAAACAGAGAATAAGAGACTAAAGGAAGCCCTTTTATCTATAAAGACCTATATACAGGAAGGAAGTTCTGTAGGGGATGCTTTAGAAAAAACAGGAATATTTCCAGATTTTTTAGCTGAGATGGTAAGGGCTGGGGAAGCCTCGGGGGCCTTAGATAAAATATTTTTGTCTGCCGGAGAATTTATAGAAAAACAGAATGATTTTAAATCAAGGATAATAAATTCTCTGATATACCCAAGTATTGTTATTGCTGTTGGATTTCTAGCTATGGTTGTTATTATGAATATTGTTGTTCCGACAATAACTAAAATCTATTCCCAGTTTGGTAAAGAACTACCTACATCTACAAAAGTTGTAATTTTTATGTCTAATATTTCTGGATACCTTTTAAAATCTTTACCTGTATTGTTTCTTATTGGAATTTTAGGGAGAAAAAAGTTTCTTTCAAAAGAAAAGATAGATAAACTGAGACTGAAAATCCCTTTTTTCAATAAAGTCCATCTGTACTCCCAGTATTCAACCTGGGCAAATACAATGTCCTTGCTTTTAAAGGGAGGTCTAACCCTTGATAAAGCCCTTGAAATAGCAAACAAAACAATATCAAACATTTTTCTAAAAAAATCATTTGAATCCCTTGTAGAGGATGTTCAGAAGGGAAAACAGCTCAGCAGTCTTTTAAAAGAAAAAAAGCTTCTGCCAGAAAATGCCGTTCAACTGGTATCTATAGGAGAAGAAACCGGACAGTTAGATGATATGTTTAGTCTCATTGCAGAAATATACAAAAAACAAACAGAAAGATTAATATCAATATTTCTCAGCTATCTTGAACCTGTAACCCTTATTATTCTCTCTACCCTTATAGGATTTTTCGTATTTGCTACGCTTCTTCCAATATTTAATCTAAGCGTTAAATAGAAAGGTACTTTTTTCTTAAGGTTTCAACGGTTTTTCTGATTTCAGGGCTAACTTCAGGTATGTAGTGGATAGTTTTTTCTATATCTTTAAATGTATCAGGTAGTTTTTCAAAGGAGCTTTTTGCTTTTTCTCTGATCTGGTTTAAAGAAGGAAGCTTCTTTATAACTCTGCCGTTTTCCATAAATTTCTTTAAGATAGGTTCTCCACCGCTTATATATTCATCATTTTTTGAAATAACATCCCTTTCAAAAACACCATTTTTGTAAAATCTATAAACCTGTTTTTTATAAGGAAGTGTTATTTTATTTTTACTGAACTTCATAACAGGTTTGCCGTCATATTCCACAAGTTTATAAGCGCAATCCAGATAAGGAACATCTGCAGAAACTACAAGTTCTGTTCCAACACCCCAACCATCTATAGGGGCTCCTTTATCTAGTAGTTCTTTTATTTTGTATTCATTTATTCCACCACTTGCTATAATCTTCGCATCTTTAAATCCGCTTTCATCAAGGATTTTTCTTGCTTCTTTTGATAGATAAAGAAGATCACCGCTGTCTATTCTGATACCTTTAAACTGCTTAAGATTTAATTTTTTTGCCACTTCCACGGCATTTTTTACACCCTGTATGGTATCAAATGTGTCCACAAGAAATACTGAATTATCTGGATAATGTTTTGCAAAGGCTTCAAAGGCCTTTTTTTCATCTCCAAATGCAAGGATAAAAGAGTGGGCCATGGTTCCAAAGATAGGAATTCCGTACTCTTTCCCTGCAAGTACATTTGAAGTTCCAACAAAACCTCCTATATATGAAGCCCTTGCAGCTTTCATTCCTGCATCAGTTCCATGGGCCCTGCGCAATCCAAAATCTACTAAGAGGGTTCCCTGGGACACAGAAAAACATCTCATAGCCTTTGTTGCAACCAGTATTGGAAGTTGGAGGGTATTGATAAGAAACGTTTCAACAATCTGGGCTTCAATTAAGGGAGCCTCCACCTGTATAATCGGTTCATTTGGAAATACAATCTCCCCTTCTTCCATGGCATAAACATTTCCTGTAAAACGGAAATTCTTTAAATACTCCAAAAATTCCTTTTTAAAAAGTCCTGTTGATTTTAAATAGTCTATATCTTCCTGTGTAAACCTAACATTTTCCAGGTAATACAGGGCCTGTTCCAGTCCTGCATTTATAAGAAAAGATCTTTTATCAATAGGCCTTGTATAAAAATCAAATACAGCTGTTTTATTCATACCCTCTTCAAAATAAACCTGGGCCATCGTCAGCTGATAAAGATCTGTAAGGAGAGACATATTTTTTTCATTTACGAAGCCAAATTTCATATCTTCTCCCCTTTTATCTGTTTTTCAAATACTCTGACAGGAGGTTAGAAAGCTGGGTTATGTTTCCAGCCCCTAAAACAAGCACAACATCATTTTGTTTCACAATATTTTTTAATGCTTTAAAGCATTCAGGTATGTCCTGGCAGAAAAATATGTCCTTTTTTGAGTATTTTTTTGCCTTCTCAGCAAGACTTTTCCCAGAAATTCCATCAACAGGTTTTTCTCCTGCTGCATAGATCTCGGTTATAAAAGATACATCAGGAATATCAAAAGATTTTGCAAAATCATCAAACAGTGAGGATATCCTTGAATATCTGTGGGGCTGGAAAACAGCTATTATCCTTCTATCTGGATACATATCCTTTGCAGCTGAAAGGGTAGCCTTTATTTCTGTAGGATGGTGGGCATAATCATCTATAACTGTTATGCCGTTATCATACTTTATTTCAAATCTTCTGTTTGCATTTTTAAAGTTTTCCAGTGATTCCTTTATAACACAAAACGGAACTTCAAGTTCAAGGGCTATGGATATAGCTGCAAGAGCATTGTAAACACTGTGCTTTCCTGGTATTGAAAGATGTATTTCCCCAAGATCATTAACTTTGAATGAGTACCTTCCATTTACAAGTCTTAAATCATGTCCCCTTATATCAGCCTCTTTTGAAAGACCAAACTTTATAACCTTTTTTTCTATAAAAGGTAGAATGCTTTTTGTGTGTTCATCATCAATATTTAAAGCAACAGCCCCGTAAAAAGGAACTTTATTTGCGAAGTCTACGAAAGCCTTTTTTATATCTTCCAGATCTTTATAAAATCCAAGATGCTCTATGTCTATGTTATTTATAGAAACAATAGTAGGAGTTAGCTTTAAAAAGGAACCATCACTCTCATCAGCTTCTGTTACAAGGAACTCTCCCCTTCCAAGCCTGGCATTACTTCCATAAGCTTCAAGTTTTCCACCAATAACAACAGTGGGGTCAAGACCAGTTTTTCCTAAAATTGTTCCTACCATTGAGGTTGTGGTTGTTTTTCCATGACTTCCAGATATTGCTATACCATATTTAAACCTCATAAGCTCAGCCAGCATTTCTCCCCTTGGTATTGTAGGAATACCAAGTTCTTTAGCCCTTTGAAGTTCAACATTGTCTTCCTTAACAGCTGAAGAATAAACAACCACATCAGCCCCTTCAACATTTTCAGGTCTGTGTCCAATAAAAACTTTTGCCCCTAAATTTCTCAGATTTTCCACTGTTTGGCTTTCTTTGAGATCTGATCCTGTTATTGTAAAACCCTGATTTAAAAGAACCTGGGCAATACCGTTCATTCCAGAACCGCCAATACCTATAAAATGGATATGCCTGATTTTTCCTCTAAACATAAAGGAACCTCAAAGGAAAATTAATCCAATAAAATACCATAAATTTTAGGATACGGAAGGTTGTAAACCAACGCAAATATCTATCGCATTAGGTTCAACAATGATAGCCCTGTCCTGTATCCCTCTTTTTTGGATTTCTTCTTTGAAATGCTGTAAAGGGGCCTCTACTTTTACAAATTTAGGTATTGTGTGGAATGTTCCGTAATGGATTGGAACAACATACTGGGCATTTAGATCTTCAAAGGCCTGAACAGCCTCCCAGGGACTCATGTGAACATTTTTTAAAAGCAATGTAGGTTCATATCCCCCTATTGGTAAAAAGGCGGTATGTATATCAAAATCTTTTCCATAATCCTTAAACCCTTCAAAATAAGCTGTATCCCCTGCAAAGTAAAAAGTTCTATCCTCTATTTTTATAATAAAACTCACTGTATCTGTGTTTGGGAATAAAATAGAACGTCCTTTATTATGTTTTACTGGAAGTGCCACTACCTCAATTTTGTTGTCAAAATAAGTCCCGTATCTTCTTATTTCAACTATTTTTTTAAAGAAAATCTTCCCTAAAACAGGTTTTGTATGTTCTGGGACAATAAGAACAGCATTCCTCTTTAACCTTCTTAAAGTTCGCATATCAAGATGGTCGTAATGGGCATGTGAGATAAAAATGTAATCAACTTCAGGAACAAGGTCAGGTCTTAAAGCAGGTTTTTGTCTTCTTATTCCAAATATATGTGGACTTAAAAAAGGGTCTGTTAAAAATCTAACGCCCTTGTATGAAATTAAAAATGTAGAATGTCCAAGATTTGCAATAAAATCGTATCCATGTTTTAGAGCAAACTGCATTTCCCTATAAATAAAGCTATTTTCATCTAATATAAAATTTTTGTGGAGTTTATAATCCTTTGCTTTTGGCTTCTTCCCAAAGTTTGTCCATATATTCAAGGGACATCTCCTTCAAATCTTTATTTTCCTCTTTTGCTTTTTTTTCTATATACTGGAATCTATTAACTGTTCTGTCTATTGATTGATGTAAAGCTTCTTCTGGGTCTATACCGTAAGCCCTTGCCAGATTTGTTATTGCAATAAGCACATCTCCAAGCTCATGTTTTATCTCTTCTTTTGTTTTTGCTTCCTTAAGCTCCTGTATTTCTTCCATAACTTTTTCCCATACCTGTTGTGGATCTTCCCAGTCAAAGCCAACCTTAGCCATTTTCTTCTGGACCTTCACAGCTCTGTGGAGGGCAGGCATTCTTTTAGGAATACCATCAAGTATAGATTCCCTTTTTTTCTCTTTTTCCTTTATTTTTTCCCATTTATCAAGATGGTCTTTACCCTCAAGGCTACTGTAGTCTTCATTTCCAAAAACATGGGGATGCCTTCTTATGAGTTTTTCTATAAGATTTTTGAGGACATCATTAATATCAAATGCACCCTCATCTTTCTTGATCTGGGAATGGAAAACTACCTGGAGTAGAAGATCCCCTAGCTCCTCTACCATAGCTTCATTATTGTTTTCCTCTATAGCCTCAAGAAGCTCATAAGCCTCTTCTATTAAATTATTTTTTATGGATTTATTTGTTTGTTCCCTGTCCCACGGGCATTCCTTTCTTAATCTCGACATTATATCAACAAGTTCCTGAAACTTTTCCCCTTCTTCTCTACATTCTCTCATTGATAACTCCCCTTTTTGATATACGATTATTAAAATATGTTCATATTTTTGATGTTTTCTATGAGATAGATGATAAAATACAGAAAAAAGGTAAAAAAGGAGTGAAAATGGATAATATTACAGAGGTTCAGCATCCGGTGGTAAAAAGTATTCTAACAAAGCTGAGGGATAAAAACACACCTCCATATCTTTTTAGAAGGTATCTTTCAGAGATTGGGAGGGCTCTACTTTTGGAAGCTTTAAAGGAAGAGAAAACTGAAGAAAAAGAAGTGGATATATGGATAGGCAAATATAAATTTCCTGTTATAGAGGAGGAAAAATTTGTTTTTATTCCTATTTTAAGGGCAGGGCTTCCTATGCTTGATGGTGTTTTTGAAGTTTTAAATAATGCGAAGGCCGGTTTTTTGGCACTTAAAAGAAATGAGGAAACATTAGAAAGTATTTTGTATTACGACAGGGTTCCAAATCTAAATGGAAAAACTGCAATTATACTTGACCCAATGGTAGCTACAGGAGGTTCATTAGATTACGCTATATCAGTAATAAAGGAAAAAAAACCAGAGAAGATATTATCCCTGAATGTGGTAGGAGCTCCAGAGGGATTAAAAAGAATTTCAGAAAAGCATCCAGACGTGAAGCTGTTTATAGCTTCTATTGATAAAGGTTTAAATCAAAATGGCTATATAATACCAGGTCTTGGTGATGCAGGGGATAGAGCTTTTAATACAGAGTAATTTATCTGGTAGAATATTCATGTAAAAACTGGAATTTCAGGAGAGGTAGATGCTTATAAAGTTTTATATCAAGCCGAGGAAAGGGATACTTGATCCCCAGGGAAGGGCAGTTGCAGAAAATTTAAGGAACTTAGGGTTTGATAATGTTAAAGATGTAAAAGTAGGGAAATATATAGAAGTATATGTTAATGAGACAGATAAAGAGAAAGCCATTGAGGAAGCTAAAGAAATGGCAAAAAAAGCCCTTGTAAATGAAATTATAGAAGATTATCAGTTTGAAGTAGTGGAGGAATAAGTTGAAGTTTGGTATAGCCGTTTACCCTGGTTCCAACTGTGATTATGATACATACAGGGTTGTAAGAGATGTTTTAGGAAAGGAACCGGAATTTATAGATTATAGAAGAACAGATATAGATGGGTTTGACTGTATCGTACTGCCTGGAGGTTTTTCTTTTGGGGATTACCTTAGACCTGGTACCCTTGCTGCCCATACACCTTTAACAGGGGCTGTTAAAGAGTTTGCAAAAAAGGGTGGACTTGTTATTGGAATATGCAATGGTTTCCAGATATTGACAGAAGCTCATCTTCTTCCTGGGGCATTAATGCCAAATATACATGGAAAGTTTGTATGTAAGCATCAGTACTTGAAGGTTGAAAACAACGAAACCCCTTTTACAAATAAATGTCAAAAAGGACAGATCCTGAAAATTCCAATAGCCCATCACGATGGAAATTACTTTGTTGATGGGGATACATTAAAAAAGATGGAGGATAACGGCCAGATACTTCTTAGATACTGCGATGAAAATGGGAATATTACCCAGGAAGCAAATCCAAACGGTTCCATAGGAAATATAGCCGGTGTAATGAATGAAAAAGGGAACGTATTTGGCCTGATGCCCCATCCAGAAAGGGCATCTGAAAGTATTTTAGGAACACAGGATGGAAAATATATACTTGAATCAATACTAGATTATTTAAAATAAAACCTGGTTTTACCAGAAGAACAGGAGGATAGTATGTTTAGATTTATTTTTTCCTTTTTAGCAGTTTTCTTTTTATTCTCAGCATCAATAGCTGGGAACGTTGCGTTTATAGACATGCAGAAGGTTATTAAAGAATCAGATGCAGGGAAGGAAATCCAGTCAACATTGGATAAGAAGGTTCAAGAGCTAAAGAAAGAAATTGAAAAGAAGCAGTCTTCAGGGGAAGATCAGCAAAAGCTTCAGAAGTTTATGCTTGAGAAGCAAAGGGAACTTAATGAACTTAGGCAGAAGTTAGCTGATAAGTTTATGAAAACCCTTGAAAATGCAGTAAAGGAGTTTTCAAAAAAATACGGATACGATCTTATCCTTGATAAAACACCTATTGTTTATGGAAACAAATCTTTAAATAAAACAGCTGAATTTTTAAAATTCTTTAATGAGTACTACAAAAAACATAAGTAATGAGACCAATAATAGCCCTCTTAACAGACTTTGGAAACAAAGATGGATTTGTTGGAGCTGTTAAGGGGGTTATAAAATCTATAAATCATGAAGCTGATATTATAGATATATCCCATGAAATAACATCATTTAACATCTTTGAGGGGTCTCTTGTTTTAAATGGGGCCTACAAATACTTCCCTGAAGGAAGTATTTTTGTATGTGTGGTTGATCCAGGGGTTGGAACAGATAGAAAACCTATAGCTGTAAAAACAGAGAAGTACGTATTTGTCGCCCCTGACAATGGTCTTTTGACCCTCCCACTGAAAAATGAAAAAATAATAAAGATTGTTGAGCTTTCAAATAGAAAGTACCAGCTTCCAAGGGATAATGAAACTTTCCATGGAAGGGATGTTTTTGCCCCTGCAGGAGCCTATATATCTAAAGGAGTTCCTTTAGAAGAGTTTGGGAGAAGTTTAACATCTTTAAAGGAAATCCCTTTTCCAGAAGTCAGAAAGGAAAAGGATGCTGTTATTGGAGAAATAATAGCATTTGATAAGTTTGGAAACGGCATAACAAATATACAGGTTCTTCCAGAAAAAATAAAATCTATGAGGGTAGAAAATATTCCTATAAAGAAAGTATGTAAGAGTTTTTTAGAGGGGGAAAAGGGACAGTTAAATTTAATAAAAGGAAGTTTTGGTTTTTATGAAATTTTTACTCCAATGGAAAGTGCTAAAAAGAAGTTCCACCTAAGTGTTGGAAATAAGGTAATTATCAAATATTAGCCTTGAAAAGAAATGTATTATACGTTATGCTAAATAAAACGTTGTTTGGTTTCATTAAACTGTAGAGGTGGAAAGATGACTGGATATTTTGCCCTGGTTATATTCTTCCTTGCTGCTACAATTGTTGGTGTTGCACTCCTCATTATCAACAGGCTTATTGCTCCTAAAGTCCCAGATCCTATGGAAGGTTACACGTACGAGTGTGGAGTTCCCCTTTATGATAAAACATCCCATCTTTCCCTTGAACAGAAGTACTATCTACTTGGACTGCTTCTTGTTCTATTTGATCTGGAGGCAGCTTTTGTTCTTCCATGGGCAGCTATATTTAAAACTGTAGCTGAAATCAGTGCAGGTTTTATTTTCTTTGAAATGTTTATATTCCTGTTTATACTAATTCTTGGTTATGTATATGCTTGGAAAAAAGGAGCACTGCAATGGCAATAAAACACAACAGCGGAATTATATTAACAACAGTGGAAGAAGTTTTAAGCTGGGGAAGAAGAAATTCCCTCTGGCCGGCTTCTATTGGCCTTGCTTGCTGTGCTATAGAGATGATGCATACCGCTGCGTCAAGGTTTGATACAGACCGTTTAGGAATCATATTTAGAGGTTCACCAAGGCAGTCTGATGTCCTTATTGTTGCAGGAACTGTTGTGAACAAAGTAGCTCCCATGTTGAAGCTTATTTATGATCAGATGCCTGACCCTAAATGGGTTATTTCTATGGGTGGTTGTTCATCTGTAGGTGGACCTTTCCCAACATATGCGACACTACAGGGGGTTGATAGAATAATTCCTGTAGATGTTTATGTTCCAGGATGCCCTCCAACACCTCAGGCCCTTTTATGGGGAATTATGCAGCTCCAAAAGAAAATAAAGGAACATAAAGAAGGTAAAGTCTGGAAAGAAATACCTGTTAGAGAAGTTCCAACGGCATCCCAGCCTTTAACAAAAGAGTCGCCATTTGGATTTTAATAAAGGCTCCAAAAGGAGCCTTTTATCCCCTATACATGCTTAAAATCAAAATACAGGGGTATTATTTTGCAATTTTCAGATAAAAAAAGCTTATGGATTGATAAGGAAAAAATATCAAAAATAAAAGAAAAATACCCCTCTGTATCTGTAGAAACATACAAAAACGCCACATTTATCTTAGTTGGAAAAAATTATTTACTTGATTTTCTCTCCTATTTAAAAAATGAGCTGTCCTTCCGGATGTTTATAGATTTTACCTGTGTTGATTACCCCCTTCATAATCCTAGATTTCAAGGGGTTTATATCCTGTATTCCCCTGCTGATCAACAAAGGGTTGGCGTTAAAGTCTGGGCAGAAGAGGACAAACTTCCTTCTATTACAGGTTTATGGAAAGGTGCAAAGTGGGCTGAAAGGGAAGCCTGGGATATGTTTGGGATAAAGTTTGAAGGCCATGAAAACCTTGTAAGGATGTTTTTATGGGAAGGCTACAGGTACCACCCCCTCAGAAAAGATTTTCCCCTTGAGGGCTTTCAGGATACCTACCTACCTTCCTTAAACTTAAGGCCTGATGAAATTCCAGCCCACAATTATTCTTCTTATCACACATATGTCCCATCATTAAAAGAGCTTGAAGATACCCAAAAGGCAAGAATACCCAGTAAAAAATCCCAGGTGGTTCTAAACTGGGGTCCATTACATCCTGGAACCCACGGAACAATATGGTTTTTATTTGATATGGAAGGGGAGTACGTAAAAGAGTGCGATATTATTCTGGGACAGCTCCACAGAGGTGTTGAAAAAATAGCTGAAACGAGAACTTACACCCAGTTTATACCTTATACAGACAGGATGGACTATATATCTGCCTTGTGCAGTCAGGTTGCTTATGTTAATACAGTTGAGAATCTTCTTGGTGTTGATCCCCCTGAAAAGGCAAAATGGATTAGAACACTTATGTGTGAACTTCAAAGAATAAATTCCCATCTTCTATGGCTTGGTACATATGCCCTGGATCTGGGTGCCTTAACTATATTTCTTTATGCATTCAGGGAAAGAGAAAAGATAATGGATATAATAGAAGGTATTTCTGGGATTAGACTTAATTCCTCTTACATAAGGATAGGAGGAGTAGCTAAGGATCTTCCAGAAGGGGC
Organism: uncultured Aquificales bacterium; assembly: GCA_964536105.1. GTDB lineage: Bacteria > Aquificota > Aquificia > Aquificales > Hydrogenothermaceae > JAADDV01. The sequence goes on from CAZHWB010000072.1 coordinate 10,550, forward strand.
ACTGGATGTTATAAAACACTTCATAAAAGATTTTCCTTCTAAACTTGATGAGTATGAAACAATCCTTACAACAAATAGGGTGTGGTTAAAAAGAAATATAGATATCGGTATTATAAAAGAAGAAGATGTGTATCAATACGGTTTGACCGGTGTTGTTGCCCGTTCAGCTGGTGTTCCGTATGATATAAGAATGATACAGCCAACAGATGCCTATAATAAGGTTGATTTTGAAGTTCCCCTTGGTAAAGTTGGGGACTGCTATGACAGATATCTTTTGAGAATGGAAGAGATGAAACAGTCAATAAAGATTGTGGCCCAGTGTGTTGAGAAACTTGAAGAACTGAAAGATGATAGATATATAGCTACAGATAATCCTTATGTTCTTCCAACCCTTGAGGAAACATTTAACTCAATTGAATCAATGGTAAAGGATTTTAACCTGAGGATATATGGAGAACAGGCCCCTGAAGGGGAAATATATATGTCTGGAGAAAATCCAAGGGGAGAACTGGGATTTTATATAGTAAGTAAAGGAGAAGGACATCCTTATAGACTCAGGATTCGCTCCGGTGCATTTTACAATCTTCAGATTTTTACAGAGCTTATAAAGGGAAGAACTGTTGCAGATGCAGTTGCCCTTCTTGGAAGCCTTGACCCTGTAGTTGGAGAAACAGATAGATAACAAAACAAACGGTGTTTTATTTTCCATAAAACTTATGTTAAGATGTTTTAACAACAAACTGTAGAGAAAGGGGTTAGGATGGAAATTCTGGGTACTGTCATCGGAATAACCATAAAGTCTCTTATTTTCATCGTAGGGATGTTTTTGGCAGCTGCTTATCTCACTCTGGTTGAAAGAAAATTCGCCGGTCATGTACAGCAAAGACCAGGACCTTTACATGTTGGTCCCCATGGACTGCTTCAGCCTATAGCTGATGCGCTGAAAGTTTTAACAAAGGAAGACCTTGTTCCTGATAATGCAGATAAATTTTTATTTTACCTGGCTTCTCTTCTTGCTTTTGTTCCGGCTATAATGATCCTTGCGGTTGTTCCTTTTGGAGAACCTTTTGAAATATTTGGCTTTACTATATATCCCTATATCTCAGATGTTAATGTAGGACTCCTGCTAGCCCTAGCCTTTGGTAGTATCTCCCTCTACGGTGTTATTTTTGCAGGTTGGGCATCAAACTCCAAGTATCCTATGATTGGTGGACTTAGAAAGGCTGCTGTTCTTATTGGATATGAAGTTGCTTTAGGATTTGCTATAGCAGGTCCTATTATGCAGGCTGGTACATTTTCCTTAAGAGAAATTGTTGAAGCCCAGCAGGGATTGTGGTTTATCATACCTAATATACTGGCTTTTGTTGTTATTGTTTTTGCTGTTCTTGCAGAGACAGGTAGGACGCCTTTTGACGTTCAGGAAGCAGAGGCTGAGCTTGTAGGAGGATATATAACAGAATATTCCGCTATGAAATTTGGTTTATTCCCCCTTGCAGAGTGGTACATAGCAACATTTGTTTTAAGTGCAATTACTGTAATTTTATTCTTTGGTGGATGGAATCCATTTCCTTTACTTGGCTGGCTTCCTATACCTGGATTTATCTGGTTTATGTTGAAGCTGTTTGCTGTATTTATGTTCTTCTTATGGGTTCACTGGACTTTACCTAGATACAGGGTTGATCAGATAACTGAACTTGCATGGAAGGTAATGCTACCCCTTGCACTGGCCAACATATTTATTGTGGCTATATGGATAATAATATTCGGATAAAAGCTGATGGTTAGAGTAAAGTATGTAGAAAGACCTCAGCTTACAAATACGGAAAGGATCTTCTTTATAGACTTTATAAAAGGTATGAGAATAACCATAAAAAATTTCTTTAAAAAAACAATCACAACTGCATATCCTTTTGAAAAACTTACACCTCCCAAGAGATTTAGAGGAGCCCACGGCCATAGAGTGAAAGATGGGAAAGAACCACCTTCTTTTAAAGTCCTATCTAAATTTATGGAAATAGAAGATGGAGAAAGCAGATGCGTTGCCTGTTATATGTGTCAGCAGGCGTGTCCAGTACCAGAGTTATTTAAAATAGAAGCTGTTCAGCTTCCAAACGGAAAGAAAAAAGTTGTAAGATTTGATATGAACCTGATGAACTGTATGTACTGTGGCCTTTGTACAGAGGCATGTCCAGTTGATTGCATAATTCATACAGATATATATGAAACGGCATCTTACCATAGGGCAAGTGGTGTAGCCCATTTATCTGATTTGACAGAAAGAGCAAAGGATTTTGATAAAAGAAGATTTTCTGAACCTGATAGAATTTGGATTGATGATAACCAAAGAAGTAAGTTATGGGGGCAAATTAAATGGAGTTAACAAATGTAGCTTTCTGGACATTTTCCATTCTGGCTGTGCTATCTGCTATTGGTGTAGTTTTTCTCAGGAATATCGTTTATGCAGTTTTGTCTCTAATATCTACCCTCGTTATGGTTTCAGGTCTTTTCTTCACAATGGGAGCTGAGCTTATAGGTGCTCTCCAGATTATTATTTATGCTGTTGCTATTGTTGTTTTTTACGTGTTGGTTATATCTACTGTTCCTGAGTTTAAAGGTCAAACTATTGATCCTAACTATATGCTTTTATCCTTACCTGTTGGGTTCTTGATATTTATAGAACTTGCTTATGTGTCTATTTATGGTGTATGGAAATCAAATACAGGAATGTTCACTCCAGAAATTGTAAACGAACTTGGAAACGTAAAAGCAGTTGCTTCCATGCTTTTTACAAAGTACCTTTTCCCATTTGAAGTTGCATCTGTGATACTCCTTGTTGCTATGATAGGAGCTATCATTATTGGAAGAAAAGACCATGTATTAGATGAGGAGGCAAAAGGATAATGGTTCCCTATGAGTATTATGTAGCTTTAAGTGGATTACTTATGGTTTTAGGTCTTATTGGTGTTATTATTCGTAAAAATATTATTGCGATGCTTCTTTCTACAGAACTTATGCTAAATGCTGTAAACATTGCATTTGTTGCTTTTGATATGAAGCTTGCCGACGTTTCAGGTCAGGTATTTGTGTTCTTTATACTAACTATAGCAGCTGCAGAAGCTGCAGTAGGACTTGGTCTTATAATGGCTATTTATAGACTCAGAAAAGATGTTGATGTAAATACATTAACAGAACTAAAACTATAGGAAGAGGAGCGAGATGGAATACTTATGGATTATACCGTTCTCTCCACTGATAGCTTTTATAATCATTGGGCTGTTTGGGTATAAGTTTTTAAGGGAGCCTTTAGCAGGTATTGTTGCAGTTGCCGGAGTTGCTATTTCTGCAATAGTATCTGTTATTGGTTTTATCAAAGTTGCTTCTGAAGGTGGGTACTACGATTTAAAGCTCTACACCTGGCTTCCTATAGGTGATTACTCTGTTTCTGTGAGTATCCTGTGGGATCCATTATCTGCTCTGATGACCTGTGTAGTTACCGTAATATCAACTTTTATTTTCATATTTGCAACTGGGTATATGAGAAATGAACCTTCCTATCCAAGGTTCTTTGCATACTTATCTTTATTTGTATTTATGATGCTTATGCTTACCCTTTCCGATAACCTTGTCCAGTTATTCTTCGGATGGGAAGGTGTTGGTCTTGCATCTTACCTTCTTATCGGCTTTTACCATCATAAAAATTCTGCAGCTGATGCGGCCTTTGAATCTTTTATTGTTAACAGGGTTGGGGACTGGTTATTCCTGACAGGTGTTATTCTTACCTTTGTTACCTTTGGAACGCTTGATTATATAGATGTATTTAATAAACTCCCTGAAGCCGGTTACTGGACTATAACAGCTATAGCGCTTCTGCTTTTTGGAGGTGCCGTAGGAAAATCTGCACAGCTAGGGCTACATATATGGTTACCTAATGCGATGGAAGGTCCTACTCCAGTTTCAGCTTTAATTCACGCTGCTACAATGGTTGCAGCTGGGGTTTATATGGTTGCCAGACTAATGCCTGTTTTTGCTGCTTCAGATATAGCTTTAGATGTTGTTCTGTTTGTAGGTGTTGCTTCAGCCTTCATAGCTGCAACAATGGGACTTGTTCAGAATGATATAAAGAGAATTATCGCCTATTCCACCATGTCCCAGTTAGGTTATATGTTTGCTGCAGAGGGCTTAGGGCTGTTTAAAGAGGGAATGTTCCATCTTGCTTCCCACGCTGTATTTAAAGCGCTTTTATTCCTGGCTGCAGGTTCAGTTTTAATTGGAATTCACCATATCCTCAATATCCAGAAAATGGGACAGCTTAGAAAGTATATGCCTATTACAGCTGCTACCTTCCTTGTAGGAGCTTTAGCTTTAGCTGGAATTCCACCATTTGCCGGTTTCTTCTCTAAAGATCCCATCATAGAAGGTGCCTTTGAAATAAATAAACTTGCCTGGTTCTTCCTTTGGGGCGGTGCAGCTTTAACAGCATTCTATATTTTCAGACTTTATTTCCTTGCCTTTGAAAATGGTGATAGACTTGATCCCCATATAAAGAAACATGTTCATGAATCCCCATGGACAATGACAATGCCTTTAATTGTTCTTGCTGTAGGAGCTGTATTCTTAGGTTTCTTTAAAGACTTCTTTGCAAACTTCTTAAGACCATCGTTAGATCCCCATTTAATGCCTTTCTTAAATGAAAAAGCAAAGGTTGTTGCTGAAGAAGGACTGGCTAGAGCCCATCATGTCCATATGGCTGAAGATGCATGGCATTTCCTATGGCACTCTTTAACTTCTCCTTTAGGTCTTTTAGCTTTATTCACGGCAATTGGCGGTATATTTGTAGCTTATCTTATGTATCAAAAGAAAACTATCGATCCAAGACAGATTGCAAGGGATTTCAAACCGTTCTATCTCCTCTTCTACAACAGGTGGTACTTTGACTTTATCTATTACGCTATATTCGTATACGGATATCATAAGTTCTCTAAATTACTGTGGTTTATTGGAGACAGAACTATTATTGACGGAATTGTTGATGGATCTGCAAAAGTTTCTCTTGCTACAGGTGGTGGCGTAAGACTTATACAAACAGGAAGGATAAGTGCTTATCTACTTCAAATGGCACTTGGAATATTAATCTTCCTTGGAATATTCTTACTTTTTGTGTAGGGGGCTGAAGAATGACTGTAGAATTTGTTAATGCTGGAGTTCCTTGGATAACATTTTCAATACTGATACCTCTAATAGCAGCTGGGGTTTTATTCTTTGTTTCTGAAAAACTTGCCAAGCCTATCAGTATAATTGCTTCAGGTATTGTGTTTCTTATCTCCACATACATGCTGTTGGCTTATGATTACTCTTCCTATGCTATTCAGTTTTACGAAAAATATACCTGGATTCCCCAGATAGGTGTAAGTTATGAGGTTGGTGTTGACGCCCTCAGTTTAACTATGGTCTGGCTTACTGCACTTGCCTTTCTTGTGTCTTTTATCTGGAGTACAAATATAAAGAAAAGAGTTACTGAGTACTTTGTTGCTTTTCTGGTTTTAGAAGCTGCCTGTATAGGGGTGTTTGTTGCGTGGGATCTTGTCTGGTTTTATATATTCTGGGAAGCAATGCTTATTCCTATGTTCCTTATTATTGGAATCTGGGGATATGCTGAGAGAATATACGCAGCTACTAAGTTCTTTATTTATACATTCTTTGGCTCTCTTTTCCTTCTTATTGGTGTTGTTGGAATGTATGTTTACCAGTACTTTGAGAAGGGTATTTTATCAACAAGTTATTTTGACTTTGTAAATCTTGGATTACCATTCAAACTTGAAGTGATCTTTTTCCTACTTTTAGCGCTGGGGTTTGCTATTAAGGTTCCTATGTGGCCTTTCCATACATGGTTGCCTGCAGCCCACGTTCAGGCACCTACAGCAGGGTCAGTTATACTTGCTGCTGTTCTCCTTAAAATGGGAACATATGGATTTGTAAGATTTTCCCTGCCCTGGTTCCCGGAAGCTTCTAAATATTTTGTTCCTGTTATGTTTGCCCTCGGGGTTATAGCTATTATATATACAGCAATGATGGCTATATCCCAGACCCATATAAAGAGGATTATCGCTTATTCATCTGTATCCCACATGGGATTTGTAACAATTGGTACATTTGCCCTTAATGTTGAAGGTATGAATGGTGCAATTATAACTATGATATCCCACGGATTTACATCAGCAGCGTTGTTCCTTGCTGCAGGTTGGATATATGAAAGGGCCCATTCTTATGAGCTTAAAGATTTAGGTGGTATGGCTAAGTTTGTTCCGGTGTTTGCTACAATGTTTATGATATCTGCGATGGCTTCAGCTGGTTTACCAGGTTTATCTGGTTTTGTAGGGGAGTTTCTTTCCCTATTAGGAACATTTAAGGTCAGCATACTTACAGCTGTTTTAGCAGGATTAAGTTTAATAGTAGGTGCTGGCTATACATTGTATCTTTACCATAAGTCTATGTTTAAGGAGAGCTTGCTCCCACCTGAGAAAATAGCTCAATGGGAAAAACTTAAGGATATGAATGCTGCTGAAGTTCTTTCATTTTTACCACTTATAATTATGATGTTTGTTCTTGGATTATACCCTACATGGTGGGTAAGACTTATTGAAAGTACCTCTGCAGCTATTCTTTCAAAGATAATAGGAGGCTAAGGGATGTCAATCATAGAGCAGTTAGTATCGGGACTTACATTTCCTAATCTTTTTGCCCTTTTACCGGAACTGCTGGTTTTACTTACAGCACTGATTGTATTTGCCGTTGAGCTATTTTCAAAATCCAGATTCTTAATTTCTGTTATAACGACAGTAGGCCTTATACTGGCATTTTTAAGTACCCTTATCATAAGAGAGGGAGATCTAACATTTTACGGCCTTTATATAATAGATACATTTTCCCTCCTGTTTAAAGCCTTCCTTATTTTAGGAACTTTATTTGTTGTTATTAATTTCCGTTCATATTTTGAGGCTAAAAATACATACTACGGGGAGTATTACTACCTTACCTTGTTTGCTCTTTTAGGTACCATGATAATGGTATCTTCACCAAATCTTGTTACTTTTTACATTGGACTAGAACTTTCCGCCGTTACAATGTACATACTTGCGGGGATGTTCAAAAAAGATTTCAAATCTAAGGAAGGTGCCTTTAAGTATTTAATAATAGGTGGAACAGGGACAGCAATAATAAGTTATGCAATAGCTTTAATTTATGGAAGAACAGGCACTTTTGATACTTTAGAAATAGCAAAACAGGTTAATATGGATAACCTGGATTATGGACTTGTAGGTGGTTTAATTCTTCTTATCATAGGTCTTGCATTAAAAGCATCTGCAGTTCCTTTCCATCAGTGGACTCCTGATGCTTACGAAGGGGCTCCAACACCTATAACTGCCTTTATGGCTACGGTAGCAAAGGTTGCCACCTACGCCATTATTTTAAGAATAATGGTTGAAGCTTTCCCATTTGTCTCAAAAGAATGGTCATTGGCATGGGCGATCCTTGCGGCTTTATCTATGATAATAGGAAACTTTATTGCCCTCAGGCAGGAAAACGTTAAAAGAATGCTTGCTTACTCTTCTATTGCCCATACAGGTTATATAGTTGCTGCCTTAGCTGCACCTACAGGCATGGGAATGTCTGCTTTAATCTTTTACTCCCTTATCTATATCTTTATGGCCATTGGAGCATTTATTCTCCTCTCTGGTTTAGAAAGAACCCAGGGATGGACAAATAACATAAACGATTTTAAAGGTCTTGCTAAGAAAAACCCAGGACTTGCCTTAGCAATGCTTGTTTTTATGTTCTCTATGCTGGGAATTCCACCAACTGTTGGATTTATGGGTAAATTAAATGTATTTCTGGCTTTAATCGGCTCTGATATATGGTGGCTTGCTGTTGTTCTTGTTGTTATGAGTATAATATCTGCAGGATATTACTTAAGGGTTGTTATATACATGTATATGTATGAACCTGAAACAAAGGTAAGACACAATCTTGCAGTACCTGAAGCATTAACTGTTGGCTTGATGGCTGTAATTGTTCTTATCCTTGGAATTTATCCAACTTTATTCTACAAGTTTTCAACTACAGTAACATCTATACTTATCGCAAGTATCGGTAGATGAAAAAAGGAGAACTTTTTATCTTGTCCTCTCCTGCTGGAGGGGGCAAGACCACTCTGGCAAATCTTCTTTTAAAAGAAGTTCCAAATCTTGTAAGGATAACAACCTGTACCACCAGACCGCCGAGACCTGGGGAAATTGACGGGAAGGATTACTTTTTTCTGTCTAAGGAAGAGTTTGAGAAAAAAATAGAAGAAGGAATGTTCCTTGAATATGCTGTTATCCATGGAAATTACTATGGAACTCCTAAAGATGAGGTTTTGAAGGAGATAAATAAAGGAAACGATGTTCTTCTTGTTATTGATGTTCAGGGTATGAGGCAGATAAAGAAGAATTTTTCAGATGTAGTAACAATATTTTTAATTCCTCCTTCTTTTGAAGAGCTTATAAGAAGAATGAAAAAAAGAGGTGATTCTGAAGAGGAAATAAAAAAAAGAATAGAAACTGCTAAAAAAGAACTGCCTGCCTGGGTGGAGTATGATTATATTGTGATCAATGATATAATAGATAAAGCTAAAGAAAACTTGAAACATATTATATTTGCAAATAGATTAAAAAAAGATAGATTTTCTCCACAACAGTTGGGGGATCCGTTATTAAAATCATTAATGGAAGGAAGTTTAAAATAGCATTGAAAATACTATACTTTTTGTATATCTTTATGATTTTAGTTCTTTCTTTAATTCCCTTAGGAAATGTTGAATTAAATCAGCATGACAAATTTAATCACTTTATTGCTTTCTTTGTTTTTACAATTCTTGGTTTTTTTGCTTATAGATTTGGGTATTTTTTCCTTTTTATTATTGGATTAACTGTTGGAGTGTTAATAGAGGTTTTCCAGTCTTTTACAAAATATAGGTCTGCTGAGCTTGCTGATCTTCTTGCTGACGGTGGAGGTGTATTAATTGGAATTTTTATGATTTTTCTTTTTAACAGGGTTTTTTTTAAAGTAAATAAAAATTTTGCATTATATAATATTAATCTTAATAAAGTAGAGGAGGAATAAAGTGGGAAAAAGGCCTTTAATAGAGGAGGCTCTTAAAAGGGTTAATAATAGATATGAACTTGTTCACGCTGCTGTTAAACTTGCAAAGGAGCTTTATGAAACAGGAGCTGAAAGTTACGTTACAGAGGAAGGGATCCCCTTAAAGAAAACGGTTATAGCGATTAATGAGATAGCAAAGGGTAGAGCTATAATTTTAAGAAAAAATTCCGAATAATTAATAATACTGCAATTTAATTTTATTAATTCCTTTTTACCAAAAGGGGAGAGTGGATTTAACATATGTATTTAGAGCAAACTTTAAAGAACTACAAAATATACCGTTTTATTTTTTCTTTCTCCCTTCTTCTTTCTTTTGGGATATTTGTTGTATTAAGTGAAAAGGGTTTAAAGGTAGAAACAGTCTCTATCCCTGCCACTATCCTTGTTATCTACGCTTTAGCCAGTTTTTTTAGCTTATTTGTAGAAAAAACATCTATAGTTGATTTTCTCCTTGATATAACTGCTATATCATCTTTTATTTTTTATGATTTTGATAAACTTAAATTTTTCTCACTTTTATATTTATTTGCCCTGTTTTTCGCTGGTTTCCTTCTTCCGAATGTGCAGGCTTATATTTCTGCCCTTGTTGCTTTTATTCTTTATGTTTTGATGTTTATGTTTTTAGGGACCTTTCAGGGGCTTGACGCTATTTTTAACATTATTTTAAATGGAATTGCTTTTTTAGCTATAACGATTGCCGGTATAAAGTTAAAGGAAAAGATAAAATCCCAGGAAGCCTATATTGAGATTTTAGAAAAGGAAAAAAAGGAAAATGAGCTTTACAAAAGACTATATAGAATGGCTGCGGAACTTGCCCATGAGATAAAAAATCCCCTTACCTCAATAAAGGCTGCTGCAGATCTTCTTGGGGAAGGGGTTTACAGTCCAAAACTAACTGATATGATAAAGAAAGAATCAGAAAGGTTAAATCAATTACTCAAGGATTTTCTTCTTTTATCTAAACCTAGAAAAAGTAATCCTAAAGAAATAAATGTTGGGGATATACTAAAACAACTATTAGCCACTTACAGAGTTGATAATAAAGAGATAGAGCTTAATGTAAAGAAGAATTTTACCGTGTATATGGATGAAAAGGAGTTTATATCTGCTTTATCAAATCTTATAAAAAATGCCTTTGAATGGGCAAAATCTAAAGTATCTGTAACAGTAGATGGAACAAGAGACTACATTATAATAATTGTGGAAGATGACGGCCCTGGAATTCCAAAAGAGGATTTAAACAAGATATTTGAACCTTTTTATACAAAAAGGGAAGGTGGGACAGGTTTAGGTCTTGCAATCGCCAAAAGAATAATTGTTGAAAATAATGGTTATCTTTTTGTAGATCCAAATAAAAGAAATGGAACTAGATTTGTAATACAATTACCTGTAAAAAAAGAAGGGAGAGATGAGAGCACTAATAGTTGATGATGAGAAAAACATAAGGGAAATTTTGAAAATTATTTTAAATGAGTTTGATTTTGATGTTGATGAAGCAGGGACGTTTGAGGAAGCAAAAGAAAAGATAGAAAAAAATTATTATGATCTTGCTACATTTGACCTCAAGCTTCCTGATGGAACAGGTATTGATCTGTTAAAAATTTTAAAGGAAAAAAATCCTAAAGCTGAAGCCATAATGATGACTGCTTTTGCTTCCTCTGATACAGCTGTTGAAGCTATCAAAATAGGAGCTTATGATTATATCTCTAAGCCATTTGATATTAATGAACTTAGACTCTTACTTAGAAATGTAAAGAATAAACTTGAACTTGAGCATAAGCTTTCAGAGGAAAAGGAAGAAAAGTTTCAAAATCTTATAGGGAAATCGCCGGCTATACAGATTGTTAAAGAAACAATAGAAAAAATAGCTCCCTACGATATTAATGTACTGATAACAGGAGAAAGCGGAACAGGTAAGGAGGTTGTTGCAAAAACTATACATGAACTGTCAAAAAGAAAAGATAAACCTTTTGTAGCAATAAATTGTGCTTCACTGCCTCCAGACTTACTTGAAAGTGAGCTGTTTGGTTATAAAAAAGGAGCTTTTACAGGGGCGACATCTGATAAAAAAGGGCTAATAGAAGAAGCCCATGGAGGAACGTTATTTCTTGATGAAATTGGGGAGATGCCTATGTCTCTCCAGGCTAAATTATTAAGATTTTTAGAAGAAAGGAAAATAAGGCCTTTAGGAAGTACAAAAGAGATAGAAGTAGATGTCAGGGTAATATCTGCAACAAACAGAAACCTGGAAGAGGAAATCGCAAAGGGTAATTTTAGGGATGACTTATATTACCGTCTGTCTACAATAATAATAAAAATTCCACCTCTAAGGGAAAGAAAAGAGGATATTCCTTTACTTGCAGAACATTTTCTTAAAGAATTTCAGAAAAAATACAACAAGCATTTTGAAAAAATATCTCCGGATTTTCTTAATTTTTTAATGTCATACGAATTTAAAGGAAATATAAGGGAACTTAGAAATCTATTAGAAAAGGCTGTTATTCTATCTGAGGGAAATGAGCTTATATCTCCAATGGCACAAACAGGGGATATCAATTCTATTTATATTGATAATCCAGATAAAGAGTTTCAGATAAAGGCTTTTCCGGAAGTTGGAATAGACATGAAAAAAGTACTGGGAAATATAGAAAAGGCTTTATTGGACAAAGCTTTAGAACTGTCAGGTGGAGTGAAAACTAAAGCAGCTGAGATACTGGGACTGAGCTTTAGGGAGTTTAGATATAGATATTCAAAATACAATACTGACAAAGAAGTAAAGGAAGTAAATATTGACGAAAATTGACTACTTACTGACAATTTATGTCAATTTTACTTCCATAAATATTTTTAAAAAAATTAATAATCGTTACTAAAAATTTTAAAAGTTTGAAAAATAATGTTTGTTTTTTAATTTTAAGTTTTATTAATTTTGGCACGAAAATTTCATAAGAATAGGTGAAAAAATAAAATTCGGAGGTTTTGTTATTATGAAAACAGAAGAACAAAAGGTAGTGCCTCTTGAAGAGGATCTTCAGGAAGAAAAAAGAGAGGAAAGGGGTTTTACTCTCATTGAGCTACTTGTGGTAGTAGCAATTATAGCTATCCTGGCAGCTGTGGCTATTCCACAGTTTACAAAATATAAGAGAAATGCAGCTGCTTCTTCTGCTGCTGGACAGATAGCTACATGTATGAGTGAACTTGGAGCGCAGTATGCAGAAAACAGTGATGATGATATTCAATGCAATGTAGGTAATGCTAGCATTACACTAACCTTAGATCCAGAAACGGGATCTATAACATTAAACAATACAGCATTAACTGTATCAAATATTCCTATCCATTGCTGGATAACTAATAACAAAGTAACATGTACTCCTGATTAATAATAAAAAACCCCTCTTTAAAGAGGGGTTTTTTTGTTTGGAG
>CAZHWB010000073.1:0-5994 GCA_964536105.1 uncultured Aquificales bacterium
AGATTTAAAGGAAAACTTAAAGGAAGCTTTTAAAAATATAGGATTAGGAGGAAAAACATCCCTAGGATACGGGATTTTAGAAGATTTCTAAATCTAGAACTTTATAATGACTGCTAAACTTTATCTGTATTATAATAAAGGTTTCATTATTTAATCTGGAGGAAATATGCTTCCAGAAAATGTTAAGAAGCATGTTGAAGAGGTTTTCCAGAACCTTGTTGAACCTGTTAGGTTGCTTTTAAAAAAAGATGGTTCTCCCCTATCTGACAAAGCCCAAAAGCTTCTTGAAGAGATTGCTTCTTTAAGCGATAAGGTAAGTTTACACATCTTTGATAATCTATCATGCTTAGGTGCTCCCTGTATTTCTATTCAAGGTGCAGATAAAGATTACGGTATAAGATACATGGGTGTACCAGAAGGTGGAGAGTTTAATGTTTTTATAGAAACTATAAAGATGGTTTCAAAAAATGAATACCATCTAACTGAAAGGACAGTTGAATTTGTTGAAGAGATTGATAAACCTGTAGATATAAAAGTTTTTGTTACCACATCCTGCGGATGGTGTCCCCCTGCTATACAAAAAGCCTACAGCTTTGCATTAGTTTCTGATTATATATCTGCCACTGTGATTGATTGTTATGCTTTTCCAGAACTTGCTATGAAATACAACGTTGCTGCAGTTCCTAAAATGGTTATAAATGATAAAGCTGAGATTATTGGACCTAAGGATGAAAATGAAATTCTGGGTCATATATTCTCTACAATCGGTTAAGGAGCAGTGTTGAAAACTTTAGCGGTATTAGGCTCTACAGGTTCCATAGGAACACAAACATTAGATATTGTGAGGAAATATCCAGAAAAACTAAAAGTTGAGCTTCTTGCAGCATCAAAATTATCCAAAACCCTTATAAAACAGATTGAAGAATTTAAACCAAAGTATGTTTACACTGTAGAAAAGGCAGATATAAAGGGAGTAAACCACCTTTATGGAGAGGAAGGTCTTTTATACATCTCAAAACTTGATATAGATCTCTTTATAAATGGAATAGCAGGAATAGCAGGAATAAAACCTACATACTACCTGTTAAAAGAAAACAAAAAATTAATCACTGCAAATAAAGAGGCTGTTATCTGCCTTGGGGAAATTTTAAAGGATAAATATTCTTCCATTTTTCCAATAGATAGTGAACATTCTGCAATCTTTCAGTGTCTTTTAACAGGAAGAAAAGAAGACGTAGAAAGGATTATTCTAACAGCTTCAGGGGGACCATTTAGAGAAACACCTATTGAGGAATTTGAGAGTATAACTGTAGAAGAAGCGCTGAATCATCCTAAATGGAAAATGGGAAAAAAAGTAACTATAGACAGCGCTACACTAATGAATAAGGGACTTGAAATTATAGAAGCCCATTATCTTTTTAATATTCCCTATGAAAAAATAGATGTTGTCATACACCCTGACAGTATAATTCACGGTATAGTAGAATTTGTTGATGGAAGTATGACAGCAAATCTTTCTTATCCAGATATGAGAATTCCAATAGCTTACGCTATATCTTATCCTGAAAGATGGGATATACCTTCAAAGAAGCTATGCTTATGGGATATAAAAAATTTAACCTTTTATAAACCTGATTATAAAAAGTTTCCCCTCTTAAAGATAGCTAAAGAAGCAGGAGAAAAAGGAAGTTTTTACCCTACAGTGCTGACTGTAGCTGATGAACTTGCTGTAAATGAATTTTTAAAAGGAAATATAAAATTTACAGAAATTCCTGTTTTAGTTGAAAGGGTTTTAGATATTGCAGATTTCCAAAAACCACAGACATTACAAGATATTATGTTTATCATAAAAGAGACAGAAAAACTCTTTAAGAATATAATGTTTAACGTTTTCCATTAATAAAAATCCGGAGGGAAAGGTTTTGCTCAGTTTAGTAGCATTTTTAATAATGATCGGTATCCTTGTTACAATCCACGAATTTGGACACTTTCTTTTTGCCAGACTTTTTGGGGTAAGGGTAGAGGTTTTTTCTATAGGATTTGGACCCCCTATTTTCCAGTGGAAAGGAAAGGAAACGGTTTATCAGATAGCCCTTATTCCCTTAGGTGGTTATGTAAAGATGTACGGGGAAGATTCCATGACTGAACCTGTTCAGGGTGAAGCTAATAAAGAAGCATTTCAGGATCCCCGCTCTTTTGCAGCAAAACCAAGATGGCAAAAAATGCTTATTGCCTTTGCTGGACCTTTATTTAATATTGTTCTGGCTATTATCCTTTTTGCTGCAGCTTACATGATAGGAATACAACAACCAAAGTACCTTAATGATCCTGTTGTGGTTGGATATGTAGAAAAAAGTTCTTACGCTGAAAAAGCAGGGATTCAACCTTTTGACAAAATTGTGGCGGTTGATGGGGAACCGGTTAAGAACTGGAAAGATTTTACTATAAAACTTGGAATGAAGGCTGGAAAAACGGTTGTTCTTGATGTTATAAGAAACGGAAAAAAAATATCAATAACTGTATCTATTCCTGAAAATATAACAAAAGAACATCTTGGTATATCTCCCCTTATACCAGCCAAAATAGGAAAAATACTTCCCAATTCCCCTGCAGCAAAGGCTGGACTACAGCCAGGAGATGAGATTGTTGCCTTGAATGGAAAACCTGTTCGTTCCTGGTTTGAGCTGGTTGATATGCTTTCAAAGTTAAAAAGCGATAAAGAAATCACCCTGATGGTTAAAAGAAATGGAAAAGTATTCTCTGTTGTTTTAAAGCCCCAATACAATCCTGACTTAAAAAAATACGTTATTGGAATATCCCCTATGATGGAAACAATTACCGTTAAGTATGGATTTGCTGAAGCCTTTGAAAAGGCAATTGAAAGATCAAAGGAACTTACAGTTGCTTTATATAAAGTCATAAAGGGCCTTATAACAGGAGAAGTTTCTATAAAGACACTGGGGGGTCCTATTGCGATTGCCCAGTTTTCTGGACAGGCTTTAGAGGCTGGTCTGGCCACATATCTGTTTTCTATGGCCTTTATATCTTTGCAGCTTGGATACTTAAACTTACTTCCTATCCCTGTTTTAGACGGAGGCTTAATACTTATACTTCTTATTGAAAGTATTATTAGAAGACCTTTACCAGAGAAAGCTAAAGAGTATCTTGCATACATAGGATTTGCCCTTTTAGGAACGCTGATGATATTTGTCATTTTTAATGATATTATGAGGGTTTTACAATAGAAAATATATTTTTATATATCAGGAGAAATAAATGGCAACAAGAGTCGGGATTATAGTTCTCAGTGGAACTCTGGATAAGGTAATGCCTGCTTTTATGCTTGCAACCACCGCAGCAGCTATGGGAATGGAAGTAGGAATGTTTTTTAGCTTTTATGGAATAAATGTTGTTCATAAAGAAAAACATAAACATCTAAAGGTTTCCCCTGTAGGAAATCCAGCTATGCCAATGCCTTTACCTGTTCCCCAGATACTTACTATAATGCCCGGCATGGTTGATTTTGCTACAAATATGATGAAAAAGATGATGGAAAAAAATAAAGTCCCATCTGTTGAAGACCTATTACAGCAGGCTATTGATCTTGGGGTAAAGATGTACCCGTGTAAAACCGCTATGCAGCTTTTTGGATATGAAACTAAAGATTTAATAGACGGCCTTGAAAAACCTGCAGGAGCTGCAACTTTTTTAAATTTTGTTAATGCTGGAGAAAAGTCTATTGTTATGAATTTTTAAAAGGGGCGAAAGCCCCTTTTTTTTAACTGTCTAATGGATATACACTAACGACCTTTTTCCCTTTTGATGTTTCAAATTTTACCCTACCGTCAATAAGAGCAAAAAGAGTATAATCTTTCCCAAGACCTACATTTTTCCCAGGATATATTTTTGTTCCTCTTTGTCTTACAAGGATATTTCCTGCCTTTACAACCTGCCCATCGTATCTTTTAACCCCAAGGCGTTTACTAATACTATCTCTTCCGTTTTTAGCTGAACCACCACTTTTCTTTGAAGCCATATCTTATCCTCCTTTTATCCTTTAATCTCTTTTATTTTGATTAAAGTGTAAGGTTGTCTATGTCCGTTCCATCTTTTGTAATTTTTCTTTCTTTTAAACTTAAAAACAATAACTTTTTTATGTTTTCCGTGCTCTAAAACTTCAGCTTCAACTTTTCCTTCTGTTTTGATATTTCCATTATCATCCTTTATTAAAGCCGCTTCTATTTCCACAGTTTCCCCAGGTCTTGCCTTTAGCTTTTCCACTTTTAATAATGTTCCTGGCTCTACTTTATACTGCTTTCCACCTGTTTTTATAACTGCATACATCCTGTAAACAACCTCCTTATCTTCATTTTCAATGCAAAAAAGTATTTTATCACAAAAACATAGCTTGTAGAAGGCTTTTATAACAGCTTTTAAAATATACTACAGGGCAGAGATTTCAACAGCTTATACTAATTTTTTTTATCTAAATCTACAAATGTCAGTTTTTCTGGCAGTTTTTCTACATAAATAGATTGACTTGGAAATGCAAAGGAAGATCCGTGCTTTTCCACTATTTCCATTATTTTTAGGTTAACATCTTCCTTTATAGCAAGATATTCAGACCATACAGCAGTATTTGTAAAAGTATATATAAAGATATTTAAAGCACTATCCCCAAACTCATCAAAGAAAACAAGAAGTGTATGATCCTTTGATATACCTGGATGACTTTTAAGCATTTTTCTAATATCTTCAACAATAGCAACAACTTTTTCTTTAGGTGTGTCGTAGGTTATTCCTATAACCATTTTTATTCTTCTAACATCCCTTTTAGAGAAATTTTCTATTGGATTGTTAGCTATGTAGCTGTTAGGGACTGTTAAAAGGGATTTTTCAAAGCTTCTTATTTTTGTTGTTCTTATTCCTATATCTTCAACGATACCCTCCACAGAACCTATTTTTACCCAGTCCCCTATTCTTAAGGCTTTGTCCGCAATTATTGTTAATCCACCAAAAAGGTTAGCAGCTGTATCCTTTGCTGCCAATGCAAATGCAAGACCTCCAAGTCCAAGGGAAGCTATAAAGGCTGTTACGTTTATTCCCCATTCCTGTAAAATAGCAACTCCGCCAAGGAGAATAATAAAAATCTTTAAGGATTTTATTATAAAATTCCCGATTTCTTTAGATACAGATTGACCAAAAGTCCCTGTTATTCTAAAAATACTTCCTTCAAAAACATGAATAGAGTTGTAGACTACCCAGAAAAGGGTAAATGTAAAAAGTGTTCTTATAATATGCTGGGTTACTTCATTTTTTATACCTAAAACAAGAAGGGATAACCATATTCCAAAGACTATAAAAACAAATCTAAGAGGCTTTAAAAATACCTTCAGTATTTTGTCATCTATATCCGTTTTTGTTTTTTTAACAAGTCTCTTAAATGTCTGTAAAACAACTATAGTAAAAACTTTTCTAAGGAGAAGAAAAACGAAAAAAACAAGAAAAGCAAGCCCCCACTTATATAGGGGAGTTCCAAGGACTATTTGATTTAAGAGTTCATCTATATTTGAGATAATTGCGGCCTTTATCTGGTTAATCTCTTTATCCATTTTTAGATTTTTTCCCTCATTTTTTGAAATTCTTTCATTATGTTAATTATACGATAAGGATCCTCTTTAGGAAACAGGTTTAAATCCTTATCTTTATTGATATTTTCTTTACCTGAATTTTTGTTTAAATAGAAAAACATACCTAAAAAACCTGCAAAAAAACCAAACATAAATCTAAACATGCTACCCTCCTTTATACTTCTTTAAATTTGTTTGTTATAGGCATTCTTCTGTCTTTTCCAAATGCTCTTTTTGTTATTCTTATTCCTATTGGGGCCTGCCTTCTTTTATACTCATTTCTATCTATCATTTTTATAACCTTTTCTACTGATTTTTTATCAAATCCTCTTTTTACTATATCCTCCACAGGAAGATCATCTTC
>CAZHWB010000074.1:0-16392 GCA_964536105.1 uncultured Aquificales bacterium
AATATATGACCTACTTCAAGTCCTGTAGTTTCTTTTAAAGGAGCTTTACAGATAGGACATGGATCCCCTTCCCTGGCTGTAGAAAAATCAACAAAATCAACAGGATTAAAATCCCTTGGTATATTTACATTTACGTAGTGATAATCCTTCTCATTTGCCCCTACAACAAAGTTATGAAGATCTTTTACAGATATATCCGCATAAACAGGAATATCTAATCCTATAGGCCCTACAAATCCTTCTACAATTCCAAGTTTTTCAAGTTCCTCTGAGGTAGCTAAATGGGCATCTATTACACCAAAAAAGTTTATAAGTTTTGTTTCATTTAGCTCCCTATCTCCCCTTATTAAAACAGCTACTGCTGTTCCATCATCAAGTATATAAACAAGTGTTTTTACAATTTTTTTGGGATCGACCTTTAAAAATTCTGCTACTTCCTCTACAGAAGAAACCCCTGGTGTATGGACCTTTTCTAATGGTTTTTCTTCCTCTGGAGGAAGCTTATCAAGTTCAAATTCATATTTAGCCGCTTCAACATTTGCTGCATACCCACATTTTTCGCAATAAACAATATGGGCTTCGCCATTTGCAGCTTTTACTACAAATTCATGGGAATATTTTCCTCCAATTGCCCCAACATCTGCCTCTACCATAAGATAATCAAGTCCAAGTTCTGAAAAAATACTGTGATATGTTTCTTTCATTACTTCATAAGACTGGACTGCCATTTCTTCAGAAACATCAAAAGAGTAGGCATCTTTCATTAAAAATTCTCTTCCCCTTATAAGGCCGTATCTTGGCCTTGCTTCATCTCTAAATTTTGTCTGGATCTGATAGAAATTTTTAGGAAGATCTTTATACGAGCGGATATTTTTTCTAACCAGATCTGTTATTGTTTCTTCATGGGTTGGGCCAAGGGCAAAATATCTTCCTTTTCTGTCTTGAAGCCTGAAAAGCTCTTTACCATAAACATCCCATCTTCCTGTTTCCTGCCACAGCTCCGCTGGAGTTAAAACAGGAAGTAGAACTTCTAAAGCCCCTGCTTCATCCATATATTTCCTTATTATATTTTCTATCTTTTTAAGAACCCTTAAACCTAGTGGAAGATACTCATATATACCTGCTGCAAGTTTTCTTATATATCCGGCCCTTAACAGATATATATGACTTGGAACTTCAGCTTCAGCTGGTGCTTCTTTCATAGTTGGGATAAAATACTGGGATGCTCTCAAAGCAAACCTCCGGAAAATTTTTACTATTTATTTTAGAACAAACAGGAGCTTTTTTGTGGAATTACGGATATAAAATACCTGCCCTTGAAATATCAAGGAGATTGTAGGTTTCTTCCTTCCCTGTCATTATATTGAAATTCTGAACAGCCTGTGAAGATGCACCTTTCCCAAGATTATCTATAGCAGAAATAATAACCGCCATACCTGTTTTTTCATCTTTATCTACATATATTTCACAGAAATTTGAGCCTATTAGATGTTTTATTTTGGGAGGTTGATTTACAACCTTGATAAAAGGTTCATACCTGTATTCAAGGTGGTACAGTTCTTCCAGCTGTCTTTTAGATAATGCGGTTTTTACTGTTATTGTTGATATCATTCCCCGGGAAACCGGCAAAATGTGGGGAGTAAATCTCACAGATATGTTTTGCTTAGATATGTTAAAAATTACATCTTCCATTTCCGGTATATGCCTGTGCTTTATCGGATTGTAAGCATAAGCATTCCCAAATGCTTCAGGATAATGAAACTGCTCTTTTAAACCTCTTCCAGCCCCTGATATTCCAGATAAAGCATTTACAACTATAACATCTTCATTTACAAGGTTTTCCTTTATCAGGGGATAAATTCCCAATAAAGTTGCTGTTGGATAGCATCCTGGATTTGCAACGATATATGCATTTTTAATTTTATCTCTGTATATTTCAGGAAGACCGTAAACCGCTTCAAGCAGTAAATCTGGATATTTGTGTTGAAACTTATAAAATTCAGGATAAGCTGATAAATTTTTTATTCTATATGCAGCTGAAAGGTCTATAACTTTTTTACCTTTATCAACAATATTTTTTACCAGTTCCACCGACGGTTCATGGGGAAGACACAGGAAGAAAAAATCAGATTCTTCTAAAGACAGCTCCTCTTTAAAGGTGAGGTCCTTTATATATGTATCAAAAAATGGAAATACTTCCTTTAGTGATTTTCCTTTGTACTGCCTTGAAGTTATTTGATTTATCTCTATATCTTTATAAAATTGAAGAATTCTTAGAAGCTCTAAACCTGTATAACCAGATGCTCCAGCTATAGCAACTTTCATTTACTGCTCCATAAAAATAAAAAAAGGGGAAAATCCCCTTTTGTGGCAAAAGTATATTAACGCTTGGACCATCTGTATTTTGCTCTTGCTCCCATCTGTGCGTATTTCTTTCTTTCTTTTATTCTTGCATCCCTTGTTAAAAGACCTGCTGGCTTTAGAAGTTTTCTAAATTCTGGATTGTACGCCTCTAGGGCTTTAGCAATTCCATACATTACAGCTTCCGCCTGGGCGGGTTTACCGCTTCCTTTAACAGTGGCGTATACATCAAATTTACCTAACGTTTCTGTCACAACAAAAGGTTTATTTATCTTTTCAATAAGGATATCCCTTTCAAAATATGCCTTTGCTTCCCATTCTTTCCCTGAAGAACTTTTTACGTATATTTTCCCTTCACCTGGAAATATCCAGACCCTTGCAACAGCTTCCTTCCTTCTTCCAGTTCCATAATGGGAAACCTTCGGATCTATTTTTACTATCTCTGCCAAGATTAGTTACCTCCGCTTAAAAGTTTTTCCAGAGCCCTTTAAGCTCTTCAAGATTTTTTGGATTCTGGGCGTGATGTGGATGTTCTGAAGTTGTATATACCTTTAATCTTTTCATAAATCTTTTTTGGAGTTTATTTTTTGGAAGCATCCTTTCAACAGCCAGTCTTATAACTTCTTCCGGCTTATGCTCTAGCATCCATTTCAGGCTTCTTACATTTAAACCACCAGGTCTGTTTGTATGCCACTTGTATTCTTTATCTGTAAGTTTTTTCCCTGTTACAGTTATTTTATCTGCATTTAAAACGATAACAAAATCACCAACATCAACATCCGGTTGGAAATAAGGCTTATGCTTTCCCCTTAAAATATTTGCAATTAATGTCGCAAGCCTTCCAAGATTTTTTCCAGTTGCATCTATAACGTACCACTCTCTTTTTACATCAAGTTTACGGGCATCTACAGTTTTCATTAATCCTCCTCTGCTACATTTATTAATACAAGTTTATTATTAAACCATATCAATAACTTGTAGTCAAATTATGTCCCAGGGACTATAAGTCCGTAATTTCCCGCCTTTTTTCTATATATAACATTAATCTCCCCGGTTTCGGCATTTCTAAATGGAAGGAAAAAAGCACCCATTTCTTCTAATATCATCCTTGCATCATCAACAGTAAGGGGTTTTTCTAAAGGCATTGGCTCTTCTACAATTAAAGCCCTTTCTATACTTGGTTCTTCTGTAACTGTTCTTCTTTCAAGCTCCTTTAGTTTTGCAAGTCTTCTTCTTTCCTCTTTTCTTCTTGCTTTAAGTCTTACAAGCTGTCTTTCAACCTCATCTATCACAAAATCTATAGCTGAATAAAGATCGTTACTTTCTTCCCATGCATGGATTACACCACCACCAGGTGTATTAAAGTAGATGTCCATATCTACCCTATTTCTGTGCCTGTGGGGTTCAAAATTATAGGTAACCCTTACCTGTACAGAATCCTCTGCAATATCAATGTCTTTCAAGTACGGTTTTAGCCTTTCCAGCTTATGCTCGGTATAACTCCTAATAAAATCTGTAACTTCAATATTTTTCCCTACATGTTCAACTCTCATCCTTTTATCCTCCTTGTTCTTGAATCAGGTATTCCTAACTCTTCTCTATACTTAGTTACTGTTCTCCTTGCTATTTTAATTCCTTTCTCTTTTAAAATATTCACTATAGCCTGATCACTCAACGGTTTTCTCTTATCTTCATTTTCTATAAGTTCCTGGATCATATATTTTACCTTCTCTGTTGATACATCTCCACTTGTTGTTTGAAGCTTTGCAGAGAAAAATGCCTTTAAAGGTAGAAGCCCCTGGGGCGTTAAAGCATATTTGCTGTTAACAGTTCTGCTAATTGTTGATTCGTGGAGTCCTACTTCCTGGGCTATATCTTTTAACGTCAGAGGTTTTAGATACTCTCTTCCTTTACGTAAAAATTCCCCCTGTTTATCCACAATAGCCTTTGTAATCTTGTAAAGGTTTTCTTTCCTCTGCTGTATTGCCTCAATAATTCCCTTTGCCCTGTTTAATTTGTCTGTTAAAAATTCCTTGGTTTCTGGGGAAAGGTTTTTGTTGGAAAAAAGTCTTTTATATGGATTTGTAAGTTTAAGGTCTGGTATCCCTGTTTCATTTACAACTATTTCAAAAGAATCCCCTTTATCGTATATATACACATCTGGCTCTATATACTGCTGTATTTCTGAAGAGAAGTTTATTGTTGGATAAGGATTTAAGGTTTTTATATTTTGAATTATCTCCTGTAGGAGATCTTTTGGATAGTCTTTATACTTACTGTAAAGGTATTCTATTCCTTTAACTGCATACTCCTTTAAGTCTTCTTTTATTATTTTTTCTGCTAAAGGATCTTTACCGTATCTTTCTTCATACTGGATAATCAGTGCTTCCTCTAATGTTTTAGAAGCTATTCCTGTTGGTTCCAAAGTTGTTAATCTTTTTCTTACTTCTTCAACCTTTTCAGGTGGAACATTAAATTTCTTTGCAATCTCTTCTAAAGAAGAGGTAAAAAGTCCTTTTTCATCTAAATTTCCTATAATCTCATAAGCAATCTCTTTTTCTATGCCGTCAAACTCCAGATCTATCTGACTTTCTAGAATGTCCATTAAAGTTGGCTTGTAAACAAGCCTGTTTGAGCGGATTTTTTCTTCGTCTTCTTCATCATAGTATCTTGATGTTAGATCCTTTACTATGGGCTCATATTCAACTTCTGGTTCTATTGTTAACACTTCTTCCAGGAATGGATTTTCCTCTAATTCCTGTCTTATTGTGTTTTGGAACTCAAGTTTAGGTTTAACCAGAAGTGTGAGATGTATTCTATATACAAGGGATAAAATAGGCTTTTGCTTTATTGTTACTGTTAATGTCTGTTTCATAGTGCCCTCTTTATTTATCTTTTTTTGCCAAAGATAAGAGACTAATTTTTAATGTCTGAAAGTATCTGGATGATTGTTTTTCTCCTGTCTTTTGAATTGAGAATAGGTCTTCCAACCACGAGAATATCAGCCCCTGATTGAATAGCGTTTTTTGGTGTTGATATACGTGTCTGGTCATCACTCTCCCCTCCTTCTGGTCTTATTCCTGGCACAACTGCCAGGAAATTTTTATTTATATGTTTTTTTATTTTTTCTACCTCTTCAGCAGAACAAACAATACCATCTAAACCATTATATACACCTGCTTCAGCAAGTTTTAAAGCAAGTTCATCTAAAGAATACCTTGTCCCTATATATTCAGTATAATCTTTTCCATGGCTTGTTAGGAGCGTAACTCCTAAAAGCTTTAAGTTGCTGTCTTCTTTAGCTTCTACAGCCTTTTTTATCATATCCACACCACCTAAGGTGTGGATAGTCAGATAATCAACATCAAGCCCTCTGGCAGCGTAGACACCATTTTTTACAGTATTTGGAATATCATGTAGTTTTAAGTCTAAAAAAATCTCAAATCCTTTATTTTTTATCCTTTTTAAAAGCTCACTTCCCCCCTGTATAAACAGGACATAGCCAATTTTTATTATTATATCCAGCCCTTCAATTTCGTCTAATATATTATACGCAGTTTTTAAATCCTTAACATCTAAAGCGAAGGCCAGTCTTTTTTTCAAAATTCCCTCTTTATCAAAAAATATGCCAAATATTAAAAC
Organism: uncultured Aquificales bacterium; assembly: GCA_964536105.1. Taxonomy (GTDB): domain Bacteria; phylum Aquificota; class Aquificia; order Aquificales; family Hydrogenothermaceae; genus JAADDV01. Next base: position 6,004 of record CAZHWB010000074.1, read on the forward strand.
ACTATTAAAGTAATAAAATCAATCCTGGTAGGCAAGCTCTATAGCTTTTTTAATATCTTCAAAAAGCGTTATTTCTGCCCCTGGATTTCTTAGGACATAAGCAGGATGAAAGGTAAGATAAAGGAGCTTCCCTTCCCAGTTTATAATAGATCCCCTTTCCTTCGTTATTGCAACATTTCTACCTAAAAATGCCCTTGCTGCTGTAGCACCAAGTAAACATAAAACTTTTGGATTTATTACTTCTAACTGAACTTTCAAATAGGGAAAACAGGCTTCCATTTCCCAAGGGGTAGGAGTTCTGTTACCTGGTGGTCTGCATTTACATATATTTGTTATATAAAATTCTTCCCTTTTATGTCCTGTAGCTTCTATAAGTCTGGTCAGCAGCTTTCCTGCTCTTCCTACAAATGGTCTTCCAAGTTTATCTTCGTCTCCTCCTGGAGCTTCCCCTATAAACATCAGTCTTGCATTTAGATTTCCTTCCCCTAAAACAGCCTGGGTTCTGCTTTGATATAAATCACACTTTTTACATTCCTGTATCTGTGCGTTTAAATTTTCCATTATTTTCTGTTTTTCTTTAATATCCATACCTTTTTGAAACTCCTTTTCAAAAAAAATGAAATCAAATCCCAAATCATCAAGTATCTTTAGATGCTTCTTTATCTCATCATTCATTTCAACAACTTCTCAAACTCTTCTTCCGGTATAGGTTTAGAAAAAAAGTAACCCTGGGCAAAATCACAGTCAAGCTCTTTTAAGATATAAAGCTGCTCTTCTGTTTCAATTCCCTCCGCTATAACAGACTTATCAAGGGAATGGGCAAGGTTTATAATAGCTTTTGATATTTTAATATCATTTTTATCTTTAGGGATATCCATTACAAAGGATCTATCTATTTTTACTGAGGAAAAGGGAAGATTTTTTAAGTAAGATAGAGAAGAGTACCCTGTTCCAAAATCATCTATTGCCATATTAATTTTCATATTTTCAAGCTTTTTCAGCTCCTGAAGGGCCTGCTCAAGGTTTTCCATTATAACTGTTTCCGTTAATTCAATAACAATCTTTTCAGGATCTACACTGTAAGTCTGTATTTTTTCTTTTAGCAAGGAGGATAAATAACCTGCCTTAATCTGATAAGGGGAAATATTCATTGATATGTATATACCAAACTTATGCCACTTTTTTATCTGTTTTAAAACTGTATCTATAACAAACATTCCTACATCATGGATTAATCCACTATCTTCTAAAACTTTTATGAAATGGAGGGGCGGGACATATCCTCTTTTGGGGCTAAACCATCTTATAAGAGCCTCTGCTCCTACTATTTTATTTTCTTTTAAAGAGTATATTGGTTGATAAAACAGTCTAAACTCCTCATTTAAAATAGCATTCCTTAAATCATTCTCCAGTTCCAATTCCTGAAGATGTTCTTTTTTCAGTAAAGGATTGTAAAACTCACAAACATTTTTCCCTATTTTTTTGGCTTCTTTCAAAGCCGCTTCTGCTGCTGCAATCAACTCTTCTGCTGTATCTCCATCATCTGGATAAAAGGAAACCCCTGCATTAAAAGCAATAAATATATTTTGGCCTTCTATTTTTATTGGTTCCTGTCTGATTTTTGATAAAACTTCTTTTACATAAGATAAAACTTCCTCTTTTTCTCCATCTTCTACTATTATTCCAAATTCATCTCCACCCACCCTTGCAATAAGTTTGCTTTTTTCAAAAAACTTTTGAAGTTTTTCAGAGATGATTTTTAAAACAGTATCCCCTGCAACAAAACTAAAGGTCTCATTTATCTCTTTAAAATGAACAATATCCAAAACAATAAGGGTAAAGTTTGTTTTTTTCCTTGTAAGTTTTTCCAGTGTATTAAAGAAGAACTTTCTATTTGGAAGTTTTGTTATTACATCAAAATACTCTAAAAATTGGATTTTTTTATTTCTTTCTATGGAAAACACTGCAAAACTCAAGTCAGAGGAAACTTCTTTTAACAGCTGAAGTTCCTCATCTTTAAAAAAAGAAACCTCCTCAGATGAAACAACAAGAACCCCTCTGCAAATTCCGTTATCAATCAGGTTGTTATTTCTTTTAAAAATAGGAACAAAAATTTTTTCTCCCTCTTCAGTTACTTTCCTTACTATTTCCTTTTTTTCAATGGCTTCATAAATAAAAGATAGATGCTTTTTTAAAAATGTTTCTGGAGTTTCTTTCCTAATGCAGGAAAAGTAAATCGGTTTGAAATCCCTATTAACAGGAACCACCATAGCACAATCAAAGTTTCCTGTTTTTACCAGTATTTCCACAATCTTTTTAAAAAGCTCATCTACACGTTTAACCTGTGTAATAAGCTGATTTGTTTCTGAAAGAACCTTATAAAGCCTGCTTAGTCTATCTATCTGCTTTTCAATTTCCAGTCTGTACTTTATATTTCTTACAATAGCAAAAGCGAAAAGCTGACCGTTATTCAGGGAAAAGCTAAGGGAAAGCTCCACTGGAAGCAGTGTTCCTTTTTTATTTTTTAGATATAAAACTGGATATCTTTCAAACCTTTCCTTTAATAGCCTTTTTATCTTTGCCTCCTCCAGGAATAAAAAAGATATATCCCTGTTGAGGATCTCTTTTTTCTCTACCCCCAGCCAATCCTCAATCCTTTTGTTTATTTCAACAATCTCATTTTTATCAACATTTATCACTATAATTCCGTCATTTATCTCATTAAAAAGTTCAGTATACCTTTTCTTAAGTTTTTCAAACTTTTTTTCTTCATTGCTCAAATAAACCTTTACAGCAATAAAAACATCTAAAAAAGAAAGCTTTAACAGTGTAGGGACAGCTTCTTCCTTTTTTTGGGATATAAGATACTCAAATATATCTGCCAGTATTTTAGAGTAGGAAGCTATAAAATCCTCTAAAGGAACCTTCTGTTGATAATGTTTTTGAAAAATCCTGAGTCTGTTCCTCAGGTAGTCCTCACTTATATTCAGATTAAGTAGAAAATCTAAATACTCTTTTTGTTTCTTCTTCAGGAAAGAAATATCTTTGCTTGTTAATTCCTCCTTGAAAGTTTCATAGCTAAGTAGATAATTGAAAAATTCAGAAAATATCTCCTCAGGAATATCAACACCTTTTAAATATCTTTTAACATTTTTTAACTGGTTAAAAGATATATTAAAGGTTTCTAAAGCCTGGTTTAACTGGGATAAAAGAGTTTCTTTAAGATTTTCTGAAGTTATCAATTCACTCTCCCCTAATGTTTCATTGATAAAAGTCCTTCTAATCTCTAAACTATAAATATACGTAAAAATACAGAATTTAGCAATTTATTTTATAAGATTATAAATGTCGTTAAAAATTTTTTCACTTTTAACTGTTTGATTATTTTGTGAAATCCTTTTATACTATTGTGTCTATTTATGATTCCTTATATCTGTTACATTTACCTGAAAAAGAAAAGGAGGTATAGATTAATTATGGCTAAGGTTAAAATGAAGACAAATAAGACGGCAGCTAAAAGATTCAAAGTTACAGCAAAAGGGAAAATAAAATACTGGAAAGGCGGAGTTTCCCACTACAATACTAAAAAAACAAGCAAAAGAAAAAGACAGGGAAGAAAAGCACAGTATGTTCCTGAAAATCTAAAAGACAAAGTAGAGAAACTTATCCCATACCACGTATAAAAAGGAGGAGAATATAAATGAGAGTAAAAGGACCATCATCAAAGAAGCATAAAAAGAAAATTTTAAAGCTTGCCAAAGGGTATTACGGGCAGAAACACAGGGTATATAGAAGAGCTAAAGAACAGGTTTTAAGATCACTTCAATACGAATACAGAGACAGAAGGCTCAGGAAAAGGGATTTTAGAAAACTATGGATACAGAGAATAAATGCAGCTGCTAGATTGAACGGCCTTTCATACAGCAGATTTATGCACGGTTTAAAACTTGCTGGAGTTGACTTAAACAGAAAAATGTTAGCTGATATTGCTGTAACTGATCCTGAAGGGTTTGCAAAACTTGCAGAAACTGCAAAAAACGCACTTTCTAAAACTGCATAAAATAAAAGGGTGAAGGTGTGGAGCTCAAAAGGGAAATACAGGCTATAGGGGAAGAAGCAAAAAATCTTATTAAAGATGCTTCCAGTATAGATAAACTCAACCAGATAAGGGTTGAGTTTTTAGGAAAAAAAGGAAAACTCAAGAATATACTAAAAGCCCTTGGAAAACTTTCCCCTGAAGAAAGAAAAGAGATAGGACAGCTTGCAAACAAGATAAAAGAGGAACTGGAAAATCTATTAAAGGTTAAACAGGAAGAGTTAAAAAAGAAAGCTTTAGAAGAGGAACTTCAAAAAAACAGGCTGGATATAACTTTACCTCCTTACTGGATTGAGGTTGGAGCTTCACACCCTGTCATATCAACCCTTATAGAGATCTCCGAAACATTTATCTCCATGGGATTTTCTGTTGCAGAAGGTCCTGAGGTAGAAAAGGAAGAGTACAACTTTGATATGCTGAATATCCCTAAAGATCACCCTGCAAGGGATATGCAGGATACATTTTTTCTAAATACAGGTGATGTTTTAAGAACCCATACATCCCCTGTCCAGATAAGGACAATGTTAAAGCAGAAACCTCCTATAGCTGTCATTGCCCCCGGGAGAGTTTATAGAAAAGATGCTGATCCAACCCATTCCCCTATGTTCCATCAAATAGAAGGTCTTCTTGTTGATAAAGATGTTACATTTAGAGATCTGAAAGGCATTTTAAAAATATTCCTTGAAACAGTTTTTGGGAAAAATATTCCTATCCGTTTTAGACCAAGTTACTTTCCATTTACAGAACCATCTGCTGAGGTTGATATTGGATGTACCGTTTGTGGTGGAAAAGGGTGCAGGGTATGTAAAGGGACAGGCTGGTTAGAAATTTTAGGTTGTGGAATGGTTGATCCAAACGTATTTAAGGCTGTAGACATAGATCCTGATGAATATACAGGATTTGCCTTTGGATTAGGCGTTGAAAGGATAGCAATGCTCAAATACCGCATAACAGATATAAGGCTGTTATTTACAGGAGATATGAGATTTAATCATCAGTTCAAGGGGATAAGATGAGAGTTCCTTATTCGTGGATAAAGGAATTTATAGATATAGATGTTTCTGCTGAAGAAGTAGTAGAAAAACTAAATGAAACGGGAATTGAAGCTGTATGTGAAAAGTGGGGACAGTATATCCCAAACATTATAACAGTGAAAATCCTCTCTGTAGAAAAACATCCTGAAAGGGATAAACTCTTCCTCTGTAAAGCAACAGACGGCAGTAAAGAGTATCAGATCATCACCGGTGCCAATAATGTTAAACAGAATGCCGTTGTGGTTTTAGCCAAAGAAGGGGCTGTAATAAAAGGTATTGAAATAAAAAGAAGGAATTTTGGTTCTTTAGAATCTGAAGGTATGTTTCTTTCCCTGGAAGAATTGGGTCTTACAGAATCTTCAGAAGGAATTTTGCTTCTCCCTGAAGATACTCCCATAGGGGAAGATGCAAATAAGATTTTAGGTCTTGGTGAAGACAGCATTATAGAGATAGAAATTACCCCAAACAGAGGAGATGCTCTTTCTGTAAGAGGTCTGGCAAGGGAGATAGGGGCTATTTTCGGTGTAAAAAGAAAGGAACACTATCCTGTGGTTTCAATAGAGGAGCTAGAAAAACCCAAAATTCATGTTGTTTCTGATAAATGTTATAGATATAGGGGAATTATCATAAAAGATGTGAAAATAAAACCCTCCCCATGGGATATACAGCTAAAACTTATAAAATCCGGTCAAAATCCAATAAATAATGTTGTTGATATAACAAACTACATACTCCTCCAAGAAGGACAGCCTTTACACGCTTTTGATTTAGACAAGATAGAAGGAACTGTTTATGTCAGACATGCAAAAGAAGGGGAAAAGATAAAAACCCTTGATGGAGAAGAAAGAACACTTAAAGAAGGTGATCTTGTAATAGCTGATGACAAGAAAGTTATTGCTCTTGCTGGCATTATAGGAGGGGACAATACAAAGGTAGAGGATAATACAAAAAATATCCTTCTTGAAGCAGCTGTTTTTGATAATATACAGGTTAGAAAAACAGCTAAAAGACTCGCCATTTCTACAGATTCTTCTTATAGATTTGAAAGGGGAGTTGATATTCAAAACCTCCCAAATGCACAGGATAAAGCCCTTGAACTTATTGTTAAAACAGCCGGTGGAAGGGCTGTTGGGGATACAGATATTTACCCAGCTCCCTATACCCCTAAGGAGATAAAACTTAGGGAGAAAACTGTAAAAAGGGTTCTTGGGGTATTAATACCAAAAGAAGAAGCAAAAGAAATTTTAAACAGACTTGAGATACCTACAGAAATTACAGAGGAAGGAACAGTTTCTAAAATACCTGCATTTAGAGCTTTAGACCTTGAAAGGGAGATAGACCTTGTTGAAGAAGTTGGAAGACTTAAAGGGTTAAACAGCTTCCCTGAGAGTTTTCCAAAGGTATCAACCCAGAATTTCAAAAAAAGTGAGGAATTTCTTTTTGAGGTCAGAACAAGGGATTTCTTTAAATCAAATGGTTTAGACGAGGTTGTTACCTATACATTTGTAGGGGAAGAGATATTCCAGGCCCTTGGAATTCCTGTTCCTAACATAAAAATATACAACTATCTTGTAAAAACCCAGAGTGTTATGAGGGATAATCTCGCAGTATCCCTTATAGGCGTTTTACAGGAAAACCTCAGACACCAGATAAAGGACTTATCTGTGTTTGAAATATCATCTGTTTTCTTTGATAACCACGAAGAAATAAGGGCTGGCATCCTTACAACAGGAAGATTTATAAAAGGGTTTTCCTACACACAAGGAAAAAAATCCTTCTCAACTACACAGGAATGGGATTTTCTGAAAGTGAAAGGAGTTATAAACAGTTACCTGGTTTCAATTGGAATGGAAAATATCCAGTACAGGCCTTCAGATAAACCTTACCTTAACCCCTATGAGAGTGCCGATATATACATAAACAATCAGTATGTAGGTTATATAGGAAAAATTCATCCAGAAAAGGCGGATAAACTTGAAATTCCAAAAAATACGTGGCTTGGGGAATTAAAGCTCAGATACGTCCCAAGGAAAATAGATGAAGAAAATTTAAAGGAAGGATATCTATTTACCCTGTATATAAACAGGAAAATCCCTGTATACAGGGAATTACCAAAATTCCCAGCTGTTAAAAGGGATCTTGCTTTTGAAGTTGACGCCCAGTTAGAAGTGAATAAATTGTTAAAAGCTTTAAAGGACAGCTCAGAACTTATATATAACGTTGAGTTGTTTGATATATATTTCTTAGATAGTAAGAAAAAAAGTGTAGCTGTAGCAGTTGAGTTTAGAGCTGAAGATAGAAGCCTTTCAGACGAAGAGATAAATGCTGAAGTTGAAGTTATTCTGGAAAGGTTGAAGAAGGAAATTCCTGATTTACAATTAAGAAGTTAGGAAGGTTTAACGCGGTAATGATAAGGCATTTTATATATATTTTGAATAAAGAAACCTGCGGGGCGCGATAGGGATGAGACGGTAGTTTCTGGGCTATAGCTACCATTTAGGGAGCTCTACATTCCGTGTATCCCGTGGGAACACGGTGCGAGCACCCACGTTTTGTTAGGGTCCAGAAGCAGGACTCAACATCCCGTCGGCCCTCCGCGGGGCTTTATATAAAGCCACCGCGTGACCTTCCATTTATTGGGAGGTCAGATTGAAAAATTTAATAAGGGAGGCTCTTCTTCAAAAAAGAGAGCTTCATGAGGCAACAGAAGAAGATAAAATAAGGATTACAGAAAAGCTTCTTTCTATACCTGAGATTAAAAGGGGAGAGTATATTCTCTTATACTACCCCCACAGAAAAGAGGTTGATACCCTTCCAATTATAAAAAAACTTCTAAAAGAAGGAAAAAAAGTTCTTCTTCCAAAGGTTAAAGGCAAAGAGATAATCCCTATTCTTATTAAAAATCTTTCACATCTAAAGGAGGGTTATGCAGGGATTAAAGAACCTGAAGGAGAAGAAGTTCCACTAGAAAAAATAGACGTTATTATTGTCCCGGGGGTAGCCTTTGATAAGAAGGGACACAGATTAGGATATGGGAAAGGTTTTTACGACAGATTTTTAAAAAAAGTAAAAGGGCTAAAGATTGGTTTAGCTTATGACTTTCAGATACTAGAAGAACTTCCTGCAGAAGAACATGATGTACCTTTAGACCTCATTATCACACCAACCAAAATAATACACACAAAGGAGGAAAAAAATGATTGAAGTTATAGTAGGAATATCAGCGTTGGCAGTTGGCGGAGCTGCAGGATTTGCAGTATGCAAAACAACTATTGGAAAAACATTAAAACAAAAAGAAGAAGAAGCCCAGAAGATTATTTTAGAAAAGGAAAAGATACAGGAAGAAGCAAGGAAAAAAGCACAGGAAATACTGAAAGAAGCTGAAGAAAGGGCAAAAAGAGAAGCAGAAAAAATAGTAAGAGAAGCTGAAGACTTAAAACAAAAACAGGAAATTCTTATAGAAAAGGAAATACTGAAAAGAAAGCAGGAGCTTGAGCAGGAATTTAAGAAAGAGAGGGAAGAACTACAGGAACTTGAAAAAACCTTAATGGCAAGGGAAGCCCAGTTAGAAAAAAGACTTGCAAGGGTTGAGCATAGGGAAGAAGACCTTGATAGAAAATGGGAAGAGATAAAAAAACTGGAAGAGGAAATAAGAAATATACAAAAGGAGATTGAAGAAAAAGAGGCAAAATTAAAAGCTGCTGAAGAGCAGTATATGCTTGAACTTCAAAGAATTGCATCTATGACAAAAGAGGAAGCAAAAGAAGAACTTATGAAAAGGGTTGAGGAGGAAGCAAAACTTGAAGCTGCAAAACTTGCCAAAGAGATAGAAGATCAAGCAAGAAAAGAAGCAGAAAAAGAAGCTAAATGGAATCTTGTTACAGCTATCCAGAGATTAGCCCCAGAAGTAACAACTTCCTACACAATATCTGTTGTAGATCTTCCTTCTAACGACCTGAAGGGAAGAATTATAGGTAGAGAAGGTAGAAATATTAGAGCCTTTGAGATGGAAACAGGTGTTGACCTTATCATTGATGATACACCTGATATTGTAACTATATCATCCTTTGATCCATTAAGGAGAGAAATTGCTAAAAAATCCCTTGAAAGACTTATAGCAGATGGAAGAATACACCCAGGAAGAATAGAAGAAGTTGTCAGTAAAGTAAAAGAAGAAATGGAAGAACATGTAAGAAAGCTCGGGGAAGAAACATGTCTTGAACTTGGATTTACAGACGTTCATCCGGAACTTTACTACTACATAGGAAAACTTTACTACAGAACATCTTACACCCAGAACGTTCTCCTCCATACAAAGGAAGTTGCGTATCTTGCTGGAATGATGGCTGCTGAACTTGGACTTGATGAAAAGGCTGCAAGAAGAGGAGGTTTAATGCATGATATAGGAAAATCCATATCCCACGAGGTTGGAGGTTCCCACTCCAAAGTTGGAGCCGAACTTGCAAAAAGATATGGAGAACCTGATGTTGTTATAAACGCAATTCTTTACCACCATAATGATGAACCGGCAAGATATCCAGAGGCTGTTTTAGTTGCAGCTGCTGACGCCCTTTCAGCGGCAAGACCTGGAGCAAGAAGAGAAGCTTTACAATCTTACATAAACAGACTTGAGAAGATAGAGGCCATTGTTAACTCCTTTGAAAATGTGGAAAAATCTTTTGCAATACAGGCAGGTAGAGAAGTGAGAATTATAGTAAACGCAGAAAAACTTTCAGATGAAGAAGCTTACCTATTAACTAAGGAAATAGCAAAGAGAATAGAAAAAGAGGTTGAATTCCCAGGACAGATAAAAGTTACAACTATTAGGGAATCAAGATTTGTGGAAGTTGCAAAATAAGGGAGACGGCTGGGCTTTCTCCCTTTTTTTTATTTTTGTATAATATGACTGATCAATCAGTCAGAGGAAGAAATGGAAACAAGGGAAAAACTATTACAGGCAGCAAAAAATATGTTCTCCCAGAAGGGATACTGGGGAACAAGAGTCTCAGACATAGTTAAAGAAGCTGGCGTTTCCCAGGGAACGTTTTATATATACTTCAAAAGCAAAGATGCAATTTTTAAAGAACTTGTTCTTCAGGTAAAAGAAAAAATAATAGATATACTGGAAAATCCAGAAGGGAAGACACTGATAGAAAAGTTAGAAAATATAAATCTAAAACTTCTTCATCTTCTTTATGAGAACAAATCAATAACAGAAATCTTTCTATACCAGCTTTTTTCAACAAATAAAGAATTAAA
>CAZHWB010000075.1:0-2972 GCA_964536105.1 uncultured Aquificales bacterium
AGCAGTTGAAACTTTACCCAGTCTTGGATAAATAGTGATTGTATGGTCTGTTTCATCACCTACACCTGTAGCTATTACATTTCCCGAATAATCTCCACCGCCGTTATATCTGATAAAACTTGTATAAGCATTGTCTTTTGCAAATACTACAAACATTTTGGAGTTAGCATCTGCCAAGTTTACAAGTGCAATTCTTCCAGACGTGTCAATATTTTCTGCTCTAACGGTGTAGTTAATTCCTGTTGTGCATTTAACAGTTAGAGTTATCTGTGGTAATGTGCTACCAGCCCCTTGTGGCTGTATCGTTGGGACAGTCCCTAAATCAACGGAAGTAGGAGAGTTCATAATACAGCCACCTGAGTAATTAATTGTCACAGGGACATCTACACTTGTTGAACCTGCGGCTAATGCTGTCCCTGTTGTAATGCCTAATACAATCAATCCTTTAAGTAATGTTTTTCCACTCATATTACAAACCTCCTGTAAGGTATTATTCGCACTGGTAATCGGTGATAGGAAGGTTTGCAAATCTTATAGTTCCTTGCTTTTTAGCTATTTCAAAAGATTTTTTGTTTTCAGGCAGTATGTAGCTGTTAACCTGCTTATCATTAATGAAAAGGACTTTTAAATGTTTATTTCCTGTATTTTCCACTACAAGCTTATTTCCATCACATTTTAGTTTGAAATTTGTTTTATCTTCTTTAGGTAATACAAACACAGGTATAGAAAACATCTTTTTAATATTTATCATTGAGCCATTTATTTTTGCTTTATGTGTTTGCAGTTCTTCTAAAACAATCCTGTATGCTTTTTCTGTTTTTCTATCATCATTTTTCAAAAGGACTATTTTTAATCTTTTCTTTCCTGCTTTGAAAAGTGGTGGATATACTATTGCCTCATCTTCAGAAACAGGAATTAACTTATCTTTGCCATCTTCCTGTATCCATCTGTAAAGTGTTGCCTGATATTTAGTATTGTTATCTTCAACTGTTAAAACTGCCTTATTCTTTTCAACCTTTACAGGTATTGGATAAATAAGCGTTGCATTTGCAAAACTTACTAAAGCTAAACTTCCTAAAACTATCTTTTTCATTTTATCCACCTCTGTTTTTTTCTCTCTGTTATATATACGTAAGGTTTCAGTCGTTAATCTCTATGCGATTATCTTTGACTTTAGTGATGTATGTTTTTCCAAAAAGCTGGATTTCTAAAGTGTTTGACGAGGTTTCAATGATTATTTCTCCATTTTTACCTGTGAAGTTTTCTTCTCCATTTACAATCAAGTCTGTTAGCTTTAAAGGTTTTCCATTGTAGTAAAGGACTGCTTTAATAATTTTCTTCTCTGCAAGTGATACTCCCTGTCCATATTTTGCAGTTAGTTTTTCTGAAACAGAAGTGAAATCATCTCTTTCATCTGTAATTGTTGAGTAATAGTAAGGAATTAAGTTAACTACTCCAAAGGCTTTTCTGTTATTTGCGTTTAAATGATTTCCTACTGCAAAAGCTCCATAGGTTACAGGTTCTCCAATTCTGCAAGTAATACTATCTGCTTTTACACAGGCAATAGAACCTGAAATAGTAAAGCTATAATTAGGCTCTGTGTTATCTATCCTGTAGGCGTTTAGTCTGAATAGATTGATGTATTTAGCATTTAGAGTAAGGTTATACTGCTCTGTATCTTTTATTTTATCTCTATCTGTAAATGTATAGCTAAAGTCTGCACCGATAGATTTTTCTTCATATTCTTTGAAGGCATAAGAGTATCTAATGCTTGTCTGTTTTTCTTTATCTTTTAGATACTGCTGTAAAGCTAAAATATGTGGTCTTTTTCCAAAAGGCACTGTGTAAGCAACTCTAAACTGGTAATCATCTATACCATTTATCGTTCTTCTAAAAACTGAGGTATTTAAACTGCCTCTCCATATATTGTTTGTGTATAAAAGTCCTATTTCTTCAGTTCCGTTCCTATGATATTGAATTGTAAGGTTTCCAAATTTTTCAAAAGATTTTGATATTGAAGCTCTAAAGTCTTTTCTTTGATAAGAAAATCCAAGCCCAAAGCTTTTATTTGAATAGCTGTAAGCTATAAGGTATTTTTTATCAGTGTTTATTCCTGCTGTAAGGTTTCCAAAAAAGTTTGAATAATCAATATGTAAAGATGATTGCTTTTCTGTAAAAGATATTCCAGGTGTTAGATTATCTAAGAGTCCATATCTGATGTATCCACCAAAAGTAAAACCTTTATAAGTGTTTTCTTTCTTTCTTTTTAGCCCAAAACTAAATGAGTAATCCCAGATACCTTTTTTAAGCGTATTTGGAGAGAATATGAATGGAATTTTGATAACACTCTCTTTAAGAGTTGTTTTGTCTATTATCTTTATCTCAACATTGTTATTAAAAGCACTGATTGGTAAATCTTTAAAAGAGTATATCCCTGCTGGAAGCTCTCTTCTGTCTATAAGTGTTCCATTGCTGTATATCTCAATGATAGATGGATTTGTAATTGTTATGCTTTGTTCAAAAGTTTTATAAAGTCTGAAGTTAGGATTTATAGATGTATCACGATAAAAGGATATACCAAATAGTCTATCTCCAGATGTAAGCATATAGGTTCTGGAAAATGTATCTCCAATTTTTAGTCTTGTAATTTTTTCAGGAAAATCCTTTAGCCAGTAAGTTTGATTTCTATGTAGTTTATCTCTAAAGTATGTGTAAAAATCAGAGTATAGGAAGCTATCAAAGACAAATAAACCTGTTTGCAGGTTTAAGGTTTTATTCTCATAGTTATCTTGAGTGTAAGAGTAGTTAAGATAAAAGCTGTTAGTATCAATGAATTTTAGCTTTTGCTGTCTTGAATAAGATATTTCCTGTCTATCAAGGCATTTTGGATAAGGTTTTATGTAAAGAGTTTCTTCATCTTCATTGTAGCTTATCTCTCCAAAATCGTTAAGAATATTGCTTTTACACTGTCC
>CAZHWB010000076.1:0-3668 GCA_964536105.1 uncultured Aquificales bacterium
GTTTTGACCGTGGTTCTGGTCATTCATACCATTCTGGCCGTTACCTTGATGGTTTTGACCGTTCTGGCCGTGGTTCTGGTCGTTCATACCACTTTGACCGCTACCCTGATGGTTTTGACCGTTTTGGCCGTGGTTCTGATCGTTCATTCCACTTTGGCCGTTACCCTGGTGGTTTTGACCGTTCTGGCCATGGTTTTGATCGTTCATTCCATTCTGGCCGTTACCCTGGTGATTCTGGCCGTTCTGACCGTGGTTTTGGTCGTTCATTCCACTTTGGCCGTTGCCCTGATGGTTTTGACCGTTTTGACCGTGGTTCTGGTCGTTCATTCCACTTTGGCCATTGCCCTGGTGGTTTTGACCGTTTTGACCGTGGCCCCTTTCTAAAATATCAGGAATACCATTTCCATCTTTGTCCTCTACAGCTTTTATGTAGTCAGGATACCCATCGTTATCCTTATCTTTGATAAGAATATCAGGAATACCATCTGCATCATTATCCATTAATGCAGGCATGTGGTTTTGAACAATACTTTCATTATCCTCTGGGTCAATTAATATCTCTTTTAAACCGTCATTATCTTTATCAGTTAACATAAGGGTGATTACATTGTTTTTTGAAAAAGATATCTCTTCCCCTTCAGTAAAAGCTAAAGGATTACCCTGATCATCAATAATACCTAAAGTATATTCAGCATTTTTCTTAAGCTTTAAAGTGTAAGAATTATCTATCTCTACAGGAGAAACCACAGGAAGATCGTTATCTGTATCTACCCTGTAAGCTACAACGTATCTCCTCACTAAAGAAGAAGGTAAAATATCTGTTTCTATTACTGTTCCCCCTATAATAACACTGTCATTACCAAATCCAGGTCCTCTTTCCATATCGGAGGATATAATTGCTTCATATTCTTCTTGGGATAGTACTTGTGGCTGATATACAACACCGAGCTTTTCTAAGGATAAAACAAATGCTCTAAGATGATTTCTAGAACCTTTCATGAGGTTTTCATATACAAATTTTATATCCTGATTGTCTTCCTGTTCTAATCTCTCTTTTAAATCTTTTATGTCTGTTTCTTCAATTAAAGCTCCTACTTTTAAGGCTTCTTCAAGGGATACTTCTCCCTTGCTTATTAGTTCGTCGTATAAATGCTGAAGATCCTGGTTAACAAATACCCCAACTTGATCATTTGTTTGCTCTACAGGATCAACCAATTCGTATTTGTCTATTAATGCTTTGACCATGTCCATATGTCTTTGTTCTGACTGCGTTATATTGGTAAATGTATTGGTATCATTTCCATAAAGCTCCTTTAATTTCATATAAACATCTCTAGCCAGTTTTTCCTCTTCCCTCATAAATAAAATTCCAGCTTCCTCTACATCTGTTAGATCCTCTTTTGGAAGGTCCATTACATACTGGATAATATTTTGGATATCATTCATGTGTTGATTGTTTTTGCCATGTTTTCCTTTTCCGTGTTTATCTTTGTTCCCTTCCTCTTCATGTCTATTTTCATCTCCGTGTCTTTGTCCTTCTTTATCGTCATGTGTGTATTCAAAAATATCTTTTATCCCGTCATTATCCTCATCCTCATGGATATCTAAAATACCATCATTATCATGGTCCTGGATTATGTCTGGAATACCATCTTGATTCTTATCTTCAGCTGAATCTATAGTTCCATCACCATCTGTATCTTGTGAATATTCTTCTATATCTGGAATACCATCATTATCTGAGTCAATATTTTCAACAAAATCAGGTAAATTATCATTATCTGTATCATTAAATTCAGGATCATTCTCTGGAATAACAGCTTCCTCATTAGATGGAATAACATTCAAACTATCAAGATTTCCATCATTATCTCCATCCGTAAGCTCTATTTTTACAAAGTCATTATCATTAATCAGAAATGTTTTTCCTATTGTTGATACAAGAGGATTTCCATCATTATCAAAAATAGTGAAAACATAATCTTTTCCTTTTAGTAATGTTAAGGAAAACTTTCCATCATTATCTATTTCATCACTAACAACTATTAGCTGTCCATTATCTACTGTTATAGCAGATATGTACTTAAGAATATAACTTCCAACTTCATAAGATTGTGTAGAAATAGACGATGTTTGAGGCTCTGAACCTGTAATCTGTCCAACAATTTCTGCATACGAACTTGGAGTTATCTCCCCTGTTCCGGTAAATGTAGTTTCACCACCACCTCCACCACAAGATGCTAAGATAGCTCCCCCTGTAAGCAAAGCTGAAATAAGCATTTTTCTTTTCATCTTTTTACCTCCTCTCAATTGTTTTTTTATATTTTAGGAAGTTAATGTTACCTAACTGTTACCTGTTGTTATTGAGGTATTAAAAAGAAAACATATATTTAATTTCAAAATGAAAGGAGGGCTGAGATGTTAGCTATTAGAGAAGCTGCCGTAAGTAATATGTTTTACCCCGGGGATCCACAAGAATTAAAAGAGATGATTGAATTCTTTTTAGAAAAAGCCCCTTTGTATTCTTATAAACCGGAAGCGGTTGTCTCTCCCCATGCCGGTTATATATATTCAGGGCCAACAGCAGCAGTTAGTTACAAACAATTTTTAAATTTAGACAGGGATAAGCATTATGATATTCTTCTTATTGGTCCTTCCCATTATGTTCCATTTGGGGGAATTTCCTTTGGTTATTATGATTACTGGGAAACACCTTTAGGTGATGTTCCTGTTAATAAAAGTAGAATAGAAGAATTTGTAGAAAGATATAAGGACAAAATTCCTTTAACACTGAACACAATTCCCCATCAAAAGGAACATTCTTTAGAAGTTCAGGTGCCTTTTTTACAGGTGGTTTTAGAAGATTTTTCCATAATCCCCGTTGTATACGGACAGATTGATTTTTATGTTGTTGAAGAGGTTATTGATTTCTTTAAAGATGATAGAGACGATACAGTCGTTGTTATAAGCACAGATTTAAGCCATTACTATCCTGACCATATAGCAAGACAGATAGATATAAACTGCAATCTTGCGGTTGAAAAGCTGGATTTGTCTTACCTTGATAAATGCGAAGCCTGTGGAAAAACAGGACTTGCCGCTATTATTGATTATGCAAGAAAAAAGGGTTGGCATAGTAAGGTTTTAGATTATAAAACTTCAGGGGATACATCTGGGGATAGATCAGCTGTTGTAGGATACGCCAGCTACATATTTTATAAATAAAAAATTATGAGGGAATAAAAATGGAAGATATTATTACTTCTCTGGATGAAATATCAGAAGAAGAAGGAAAAGCTTTAGTTTTTTTAGCTAGAAAAGCTATAGAGGAATATCTGAATAATGGAGTTATTATTGATCTTACAGATATTCCTTTTGAAAACTGGAAGAAAAAAGGAGCCTCCTTTGTTACGCTAGAAAATAAATATACAGGTCAACTTAGGGGATGTATCGGTTCTATTATTCCGGTACAACCCCTTTATAAAGATGTAATTAGAAATGCCATTGCCGCAGCAACCCAAGACCCTAGATTTCCACCTGTAACTGTAGAAGAACTACCAGATATAAGGGTTAAAGTTTCTATTTTATCCTTTCCTGAACCATTAAAATTTAGCAGTCCAGAGGATCTGCTGAATAAAATAGAACCTTTTAAAGATGGACTTATCTTA
>CAZHWB010000077.1:0-10579 GCA_964536105.1 uncultured Aquificales bacterium
GAAACCTACTTTTTTGATATTGAGGCTTTTGGCTTCTTAGCAGAAAGAATAGGAAAACAACTGAATAAAGGAACCCAGGTTCTTATAGAAGGCAGTCTTAGACAGGATAAGTGGGAAACCCCTTCCGGAGAAAAAAGAACAAAAATAAAGGTTGTTGCTGAAAAGGTTAATATGCTTTCTTCCTCCAAGGCTTCAGAAAAACCGGCTCCTGTTGAGGAAGAGCCAGCTATAGACTTTAATGATACAGAGGATTTTACCTCTGATGATGATGTTCCATTTTAAAAATTGAAACAAAAGGAGGTATATAAAAGTGGCTAAGTCACCAACTACCCAAAATAAACCTTTCTTCCAGAAAAGAAAGAAATACTGCAAATTTTGTGCAGAAGGTAAAGAGCCTAACTATAAAGATGTAGAGATGTTAAAGCAGTTTATTTCTGAAAGGGGAAAAATTATCCCAAGAAGAATTTCCGGAACCTGCGGAAAACACCAGAGAAAATTAACAGTTGAAATAAAAAGAGCAAGACAGCTTGCACTTTTACCTTACGTAATAATGTAGGAGGTTGAGGATCAATGAAGGTTATTCTTGCTAAAGATGTAGAAGGTTGGGGAACAATTGGAGATATTATAGAGGTAAAAAGAGGTTTTGCCAGAAACTACCTTATACCAAAGGGTCTTGCTTACGAAGCTACAGAAAGCAACATCAAAATGATACAGGAAGTTTTAAGACAAAAGGCAAGGAAGCTTGAAAGGGAAAAACAAAAGGCCCTTGAACTTGCAGAAAAACTTAAAGGTTTAGAAATAGAGATTGCAAGACCTGTTGGAACTACAGGAAAGCTTTTTGGTTCTGTTACAACATCTGATATAGCACAGGCTCTTAAGGAAAAAGGAATAGAAGTTGATAAGAAAAAGATTATGCTTAGAAGTCCAATAAGAACTATTGGGGCTTACAATATTGTTATAAGACTTCATCCAGAAGTTAGTGAAACAATTAAGGTTCATGTAGTTCCAGAAAACATGTAAAAAAAGGGGCTTTTAGCCCCTTTTCATTTTATCTGCCTGTATTTTTTAAAAATTCCAAAAATCTCCTTTTTTAGAAGTTTAGAATTTTCTTTCTTGAAAAAACACATATCTGTATTACACACATATATTCCTTTTTCCCTGTATCCCATTTTTATAAGAAGATCTTTATCTTCTGCAGGTATATGGTGGACAAAAACCCAGAAAGGAAATATCTTAAAAGCCTCGTTTATGAGTTTTTTATCTTTGTCCACTATATGGACAGCAAGGGGAGGCTTTAAATACAAAAAGTAAGACAGGGCTACACTTAAATTTCCTTTTACAGGAAGCCTTTTTATTATGCTGTCTGCAGTTTCTTTATAATTTTCCTGATTTGTAAAAAGAAAAATCATATAAAGGCTTTTTGCCAGTCTATAATTAAGATTTATTATGTCATCTATAAAAGATATTTTTGAAAAGCTAACCCCTCCATCTTCAGGATCTGTAAAAATCTTTAATTTCTGGGAGTAGTAGTATTTTTTTAAAATATCAAAAAGATATATAGATCTTTCCAGATATTTTTTATTTCCTGTTATCTGGTAAGCTGTAAGGAGTGCTTCCAGGGTATAAATCTGGGTATTTAAGAGAAACTTTTCAATATCTGGCGAATACTTTATGCCCTTTTCTGTAAAACCGTACTTTAGGATGTTGTCTAAAACCCTTAAAGCTTTTTCTTTCAGTTTTTTATTTTCTGTATATGCATATCCGTATAAAAAACTTCTAACGGCAATGGAGTTGTTTGATAGATATATATTTTTTTCTATCTTAGGGGAAAATCCTAAAATGGATACGGCAGTTTCTCTGTCTTCTTTATTTTTTGGAAAAAACTCCTCCCCTGACATAAGGATTGTTCCTTTTTCATCTACAATATCAGCCCCCTGGGAGTTGTAAAAAAATCCCTTTTCTGGGGAATAAAGGCGGTTTTCTGTGAAGTTTATCAGGGATAGAGCATAATCCAGGTACTTCTTTTCCCCTGTGAAGGAATATCCATTAAAAAAGAGTATAGAGATCTCCCCTTGATCTTTAAGCAGTTTTTCATAATGGGGTTTACTCCAGAAGGCGGTTGTTGAGTATCTGTATATGCCCCCTTCTACAGGATCAATAATCTTTGCATATCCATCAAGGGTTTTTTTTACCATTTTAGAAACATCTTTATTAAAAAGCGTGTATAACATTAAAAAATACGGAAGTTCATCAACTGGAAATTTGGGGGCGCCTTTAAAACCTCCGTATTGTTCATCAAATTTGAATTTTACGTATCTAAATGTTTTTTCTATAACGTAGGGGGAGATTTCCTTCTCCCTTACTTTTTTTGAAAATCTCTTTAAAAATTTTTCCTTTTTCTTTTTATTTTTCTCTGCGATCTTTTGTAATTTTTCCTCTGGAAGATTTCCATAAAAATTTAAAATTCTAATCATGTCCTCTGGAGATATGTATCTTCCTGAACCCCAGATCAGTTCTCCATTTTCATTTAAAATAACTGTTGTTGGGAGACCTCCCTGGTTGTATTTTTTGTTTATGTCTGGTTCTTTTTCTGCATCAACCCTGACAGGTATGTAGTATTTTTTTATCGTATCTACAACAGTCTTATCCCTATAGGTGGTATTTTCAATAACATTACACCAGTGGCACCACTGGGCATAAATATCCACGAGAATAAGCTTTTTTTCTTTTTTAGCTTTTTTCAGTCCTTCCTCAAAAGAGTTCCAGTTGATTTCTGAGGCAGATACAAAAAATATCCAGGATAAAAAAATCAGTACTGCTTTGGCTTTTACCATCTAATTCTTCTCATTCATTATAAGGCAGAACTTTTTAAAATCTTCCTCTGTATCAATTCCTAATGTATCTTTTTTTGCTTGAAAAACCTTTATTCTGTAGCCATTGTATAAAAGCCTCAACTGCTCCAGCTTTTCTATCTCCTCAAGTGGAGAAGGTTTCAGGGAGTAGGCAAAGTCCATTAGTGCATCTTTTCTGTATCCATAAACCCCAATATGTTTTTTTACTGGATTTTTAAAGCTTTCAATCATATTGGAAAAATCTATATCCCTGTAAAAGGGGATAGGACTCCTTGAAAAGTAAAGGGCAAAATTTTCCTTATCAACAACCACCTTTACTATATTTGGGTTCAGATAATCCTCTTCTTTTTTTATCGGGAATGAAAGGGTTGCAACAGGAGCTTCATCAAGTCCATTAACCACTTTTTCTATATCTTCCGGGTCTAAGAGAGGTTCATCCCCCTGGACATTTATAATTTTGTCATCTTTTAAATTTTTTGCTACAAAAGCAACCCTGTCGCTTCCGCTTTTGAGATCAGAAGGGGTTAAAACAGCTTCAATCTTCTCTTGATCTTTAAAAATGTCGGCTATCTCTTTGCTATCTGTGGCAACAATAACTTTATCTATATTTCTTGTTTTTGCTGCATTAACGGCAGTCCAATAAATAACAGGCTTCCCCTTCACAGGAAGGAGAAGCTTGTTTTTTAATCTTGTTGAGCCTTTTCTTGCTGGAATAATAATAACTGGCATTGTATTTATACCGGAATTAACGTCCTATCATCCCTTCTACAGGGGATGATGCAGAGGCATACATTTTCTTAGGAATTCTTCCTGCAAGGTATGCCAGTCTTCCGGCTCTTACTGCATACTTCATTGCCACTGCCATTTTTATTGGATCTTTTGCCTGTGCTATTGCTGTATTCATTAAAACACCGTCAACCCCAAGTTCCATAACAATAGCAGCATCTGAAGCAGTTCCTATACCTGCATCAACAATAACAGGAACATTTACAGCTTCTTTAATAAAGAGGATATTGTAAGGATTTTGGAGTCCAAGACCTGAACCTATTGGAGCAGCTAAAGGCATAACAGCTGCACATCCTATTTCCTCAAACTTTTTAGCCATTATAGGATCGTCTGTTATATAAGGTAAAACTGTAAATCCTTCCTTTACCAGGATTTCAGCAGCTTTTAGGGTCTCTATCATATCCGGATAAAGGGTTTTCTGGTCTCCAATTACTTCAAGCTTAACAAAACCATGGCCCAGTGCTTCCCTTGCCAGTTTTGCCGTTAAAACAGCCTCTTCAGCTGTATAGCAACCGGCAGTATTTGGAAGTATCATAACCTTTGATGTATCTATGTAATCTAAAAGATTTGGTTTACTTGGATCTGTTATATTGACCCTTCTGACAGCTACAGTTATCATTTCTGCTCCTGAAGCTTCTGTAGCTTTTGCTGTTTCTTCAAAATCTTTGTATTTTCCTGAACCAACAATAAGTCTTGATGTAAATTCTCTATCACCTATTACAAGTTTATCCTCTTTAAAAAACTGCTCCTCATTAAACATAAAACCTGCCTCCTCAAAGAAGTTTCAAAAATTATAATATATTAATCCATTGAAAAATAATGACAATTCTCAAATCTAACTGATGTAAAGCCGTTCCCCTTTTTCTACAACGTGGGCTTTTATTCCTAATTTTTCCTTTAGTGTTTTTCTAAATACCTCCATGATTTCTTCTTCCCCATGGACGATAAACACCTGCCTTTTATCCTTAAAGCTGTCAATCCACTCTAATAATACAGGTTGGTCAGCATGGGAAGAAAATCCGTTTATTGTGTATATCTTTGCTTTTACTGCTATTTCTTCGCCGTATATATGGACCTTCTTTGCCCCATCTACAATAGCCCTTCCAAGGGTGCCTTTAGCCTGATAGCCTACAAATATAACGGAGCTTTCTTCCCTCCACAGATTATGTTTTAGATGGTGCTTTATTCTGCCTCCGGTACACATTCCACTACCTGCAAGGATTATGGCTCCACTTTCTATATTGTTGATTGTTTTTGATTCTTCTACAGTTGGGGTAAATTTTACCCACGGAAATACAAATGGATTTTTACCTTCCTGTATCATTTTTCTTGTTGCTTCATTAAAGTATTCTGGAAATTGGAGGAATATTTTTGTTGCAGATATGGCAAGGGGACTGTCCAGGAATATCTGACATTTTGGAAGTTCTCCCCTGTCGTACATGTGCCTTAAAACATATAAAATTTCCTGGGCCCTCTCAAGTGCAAAGGTTGGAATTACCACATTTCCCCCTCTGTTTAAAGCTTCATGGACAGCTTCTTTAAACTCTTTTAAGGTTTCCTTTAGTGTTTTGTGCTTTCTATTCCCGTAGGTTGATTCTGTAAATATGTAATGTCCGTGTTTTTGAAACTCTAATGGAGGTATTATCAATCTTTCTTTAAGTCCTAAATCACCTGAAAATATAAGTGTTTTTGTTTCATTTTCTGTTTTTATGTCTATCTGGACGTATGCAGAACCTAAAATATGCCCTGCGTTTTTAAATGTAATTGTTATATTATCTGTAAGATGGAAAGGCTGGTGATACTCTAACTGTATTTTAAAATACTCCATTGCCTCGTAAACATCATCATCATCAAATAAAGGTGGCTTTACTTTTTCAGGTTCCCCCCGCCTTAGAGCCTTTCTGTATTCTACCCTGTACTCTTCTTCCATAACTTTAGCAGCATCTAAGAGCATTATCCTTGCGATGTTCCTTGTAGGCAGTGTTGATATTATTTTTCCCCTAAATCCCTGCCTTACTAAAACAGGAATTCTCCCTATATGGTCTAAATGGGCATGGGTAACGATAAGATAGTCTATATCTTTTGGATTAAAGCCAAATGGCTGGTAGTTTTTCTCTTCATCTTCCCCCTGAAATACTCCACAATCAATAAGTATTTTCAGTTTTCCCACTGTTAAAAGATGACACGAACCAGTAACGGTTTTTGCTGCTCCAAAAGACTGGACAAATATATCCATTTTATCTTCTCCTTTTAGTGGTGATGTCCTATACCAAAAGCCCTTAGTAATACCCATATTCCCAATAAAATTACGATTACCCCTGAAAAAGAGGCAAGGCGTTTTCTAAGTTTTGGGGAAAGTATTTGAAACAGTTTACTTGATAAAAGCATTGCTGGAACCGTTCCAAGGCCAAAGAAAAACATCACCATCATACCCTTTAAAGGGGAGCTTTCAAACATAGCTTGAAGTAAAAATGCATATACAAGGGGACACGGTAAAAAGCCGTTAAACATACCTAAGAAAAATGGATTTTGTCTAAATTTTGACAGAATAGAAGCTACAGTTTCAAAAATAAGGTCTAAACCCGGGACTCCCTTTTCTTTTAGATTTCCGGTTATCTGAAGGCCGAATATAATCATTCCTATCCCAAGGGCTATAGAAAGACCTTTTTGAAAAAGCTGGAATTCTATATTATGGAAAAACATACCTGCATATCCGGCTAAAAATCCCAGAAACATATAGGTAAAAATTCTTCCGCTGTTGTAAAGGATATTACCTAAAAGCCAGGATTTATATTGAATCAGAGGTGGGATAAAACCGCACATTCCGATGCAGTGGTAAGAACCAAGAAAACCTGCCAGGGATATGAGTAGATACTTAAGCATATGCACCTCTAGTTAGTGATTATTAACTAAATATAATAAATAGACCTGTCTAAAACAATAACACCCTTTCCCTGTTTATTTCAAAAGCTACATTTCATCTAAAAATCTATTAACAGCATTCAGGATAAACCTGTTATTTTGAATAATAGCTTTTTCCTTTGTTTTTTCTGCAATTTCCCGGGCTTTTTCAATATCATCTGCATATTTGTAAATTTTTATCTGGAGAAGATCAAACAAAAGGCTGTTTTTAAACCTTTTTTCTTTCTTTTCTTTTATTTCTTCAAGTAGATGTATTGGATTTTCCTCAACTTCTATAAGGAGATTGTAAAACAGGTAAAGTATCTGTTCCTGCTTATTTTTTGATATGTTGTTAAAGGCTATATCTATTTCTTCCCTGAGTTTTTCAATTTCTTCCTGTATGTTTTCACAGCTGTCTAAATCCTTTAAAAGATTATCTATCTTTACCATTAGTAGATGGTCCTTATTAACTATTTCAGGGAAGTAATCTATAATCTCCCTGTGTTCTTCATGGAAGCCTAAAACATATATATTTGTTAAAAGCTCGTTGTAGTATTTCCTAAAATATCCCCGAAGGAAAAAAGAGCCTTTGTTAGGTCTTTTTTCAATCTCCTTTTTTAAAAGCCTGGCTTCTTTGATAAATTCTTTTACATAACTTTCCGGAGAAAATGCAATAGACAGGAGGGAATCTTCAAGCTGGCTGTATAGACCGATGATATTGGCTGTATATAAAATAGTGTTCCCTGTTAAAATATCCGTCATACCGCTTTCAAGCATATTTTTCCTTATTTCATAACTTTTCAGCAAAAAACCAAAGGCCTTTTCATTATCTCCTAAAATTGAAAGGGAGTAGTAATACATAAACTGATACCAGTCAGATATATGGGTGTATATATCTTTCAGGTAGGAAGGGTATAAAGAGATTAAATTTTTTACTTCCCGGGAATACTTAATAAGATACTGAATAAAAAAGAGCTTATCATCAAGCTGAAGAAGGGCATTCAAAACCCTCCTTAATGTTTCAGCCCTTATGAGAATTTCTTCTGGGCTGTTTTTCTGATATTTTTCCAATATCCTGTTTCCGTAAAATACAGATAGTTCAAACTCCCCATATCTTTCTGCAGCATCAAAAACAGCATTAACAATTTTGTAGCCTTTTTGTTCTATGTTCTTGTATATGCTTGTTAAAAAGCCCAGGGCAAATTTAAGGTCTTCTGTTCCGTAGTTAGTCAGGATATTATCGTACTTGTTCTCATCCCTTATAAAAACAGCATTCAGTTCCCTGTAATCGTCAAAGTATTTTTCTATTTCTGGAAGCTCAAGATCTATATCGCTTAAAGCTCCTTTTATAAATAAGTTCATACTAAACCCAGTACTGATATATTAAGCTGGGAATATTTTAAGATGTATTTGTTTTTATAAACGTGCTAAAAATCATAACCTTTAATCTATGTGGGCAACTGTTACCCCCATTCCGCCTTCTGTATAAGGGGCATCTTCATATCTGACTTTGTAAGGAAGTGTATCAAGATACTCCCTAACAGCTTTTCTTAAAATTCCAGAACCATAACCGTGGATAATTCTTACTGTTGAAAAGCCTTCTAAAATAGCCTTATCAAGAAAATCTGACAGCTTTCTTATAGCTTCTTCCCTTGTAAGTCCGATAAGATTTACTTCTGGTTTTATACTGCTGGATTTTGTTTTTCTTATGTTGAATTTCACCTCTTTTTTTGGTTTTTTTACTTCGTTAACCTTTTCTAAATCCGATACTTTAACCCACATCTTTATCCCATTAAAGTTAACATTTGCCCTGTCTTCTCTAACAGATACAACCTCACCTTTCATTGATTTTCCTTTCAACTTTACTATATCGCCTATATTTAGCTCCTCTGCTTCATCTTCAAAATCAAATTCCTTAATAGATTCCCTTTTTTCTTTTAGGAATTTTTCAAGATGCTTTCCTGTTTTTTCTTCTTTAACCTGGGAGAGGATTTTGTAACCTTCTTCCCTAAGTTTTGATATGTAATCTTCTACTTCCTTAACAGCTGTTTTCCACCTTTCCTTTTTGTATTCTTCAAGTTCTTTTGTCAGTTCATGATATTTTTTCTTTTCTAAGGAAAGTTCCTCTTTGATTTTTAACAGTTCGCTATGCTCTTTTTCATATCTGGTTTTGTATTCCTCAAGGGCTTCAATGGCTTTATTTAACTCCAGTGAAGCTTCGCTTAAATAATGCTTTGCATCTTCTAAAATCTCTTTATCAAAGCCGAGTTTTTCTGCTATGTAAAAGGCCATACTTTGGCCTACAGAGTGGTAATGAATTGTGTAAGTTGGAGATAATGTTTTTTTATCAAATCCAACAGATGCAACTTCAAAGTAGCTGTCGGATAAGGCATACATCTTTATTTGTCTGAAGTGGGTTGTTGCTATCACATAGCTGTTTTTTTCTTTAAGTTTTTTCAAAATACCTATTCCTATAGCAGCTCCTTCATCTGGATCTGTCCCGGGAATAAGTTCATCTAACAGAACAAGGCTGTCATTTGTAGCATCTTTTAATATATCTTTTATATTTTCAATATGGGCTGAATATGTGGATAAATTTTCTTCTATGCTCTGCATATCTCCAATATCAACAAAAATCCCATCAAAAACAGGTAGCTTGCTTTCTTCTAACGCAGGTATAGGAATTCCAGACTGAAACATTAAAGATAAAAGACCTGCTGTTTTAAGGAAAACCGTTTTTCCACCGGTGTTTGGACCTGTGATAACAAGACCTTTTTTATCCTTTCCAAGCTTTATGTCAAGAGGATTAAAAGGCTTATTTCCAAGTAAAAATAAAGGATGTCTGGCCTGCTGTAGATTTACTTCATCTGAAATTTCCGGAAAAATACAGTTATATTCTCTAGCAAACTTTGCCTTCGTATACAGATAGTCAAATTTTACAATTGCATTAAATGTTTTTGTGAGGTTTAAAACTTTTTTTCTTAATATATCAGTTAAAAATTTCAGTATTTTTCTTATTTCTATATGCTCTCTGATTTTTAAGTCAGAAAGCTTATTGTTCAGTTCAACAACATTTACAGGTTCTAAGTAGATTGTTTGGCCTGAAGCAGATCTGTCGTGTATTATGCCTTTTATCTTTGAGCTGAAATTTTGTTTTACAGGGATTACATATCTTCCTTTTCTTACAGTTACAATCTTTTCCTGGATAACATCGTTGTATTTATAGCTGTTTACCATATTTTCAAGGATATCAACTATTTTATGTTCAATCTCTTTTATACTCTGTCTTATATGTCTTAAATCCCTGCTTGCACTGTCTTTGACCATTCCAGACTGGTCAATACTGTCATTTATGATTTTCTCAGTTTCCCTTGAGGAGTAAAGATCTTTGTAAAGATACTGTAGATGCTCCTTTTCTTTTATCTCTTCAGACAGAAAATTTTTAATCTGCCTTGATATTAAAAGAATAGAACTGATATTTAATAGATCCATTGGTGATAATACACTTTCTTCTATTGCAAGAAGATTTAAAGCTTCAGATATGTCAGGGTATTCATTTAAAGGAAAATATCCCTCTTTTTGAACAATTTGTAAAAACTGGTCTGTTTCCTTTTTAAGTCTATAAACCTGTTCTTTATTGGAAGTTGGTTTTGTATTTAGAATAAGCTGTTTTGTTTTTTCATTGGGGGTATATTTGGTTAGTTTTTCAAGTAACTTATCATACTCTAAAAGTTGTAGGTATTTTTCCTTAAAAGTTTCTTTTTTATTCATTTCCTTCAGCAATGTATTTTTTTATCCCTCCTTCTGATTTACAGGAAAATTATAACAGGATATGAAATTGTCAAGATATGAAGAAAATCGCAATACCCTTAAGTCGTCGGGTTAGTTCCAGTATTCTTCCTTCAATCCCTTTATAAAATCCTGTCTGTCAATCTCTTTTGTCGCAATACCCTTAAGTCGTCAGGTTAATTCTAGTAAGACATTTAAGAAGAAGGACAAAATTGAATTCAAGAAGTCGCAATACCCTCAAGTCGTCGGGT
>CAZHWB010000078.1:0-24361 GCA_964536105.1 uncultured Aquificales bacterium
CTATAGGCTCAAAAATTGGAACAAGTTCCCCATTTTTCTTGACTCCAAAATAATATTCATCTTTGTTCAAATCATACACGTGTCCTTTACTTGCCACTATAGTTAAAAATCTTTCTCCTATTGCTATCTCATAGGCATCAAGATTTTTCAGTCTTCTTCTAAGGGGTTTACCAAAAAAGTTAGCTATTGTTCTTGCTTTATTTGGGGACTCTACAATAACAACAGTGGTGAGGAATGACTGTCTTTCCTCAGGGATAAACTCCCCTTTTAAAACCTTTTTAACCTTTTCCCTATCTTCATCTATCTGTTTCAGGATTTCTTTAAGATCTACCTCTTCCACAGGTTTGAAAACTATGTCCTCGCTGAACCACCTTACCTTTTTTTGCAGTGAATAAAAGGCCTTCTCATCATCAACAAGAAGATAAGCCAATCCTTTTGTTAATCCCCCTGCGTAAAGTCTTGAGGTTCTTCCTGAAGCCTGTATGTATCCTGTTACATCTGCAGTAGTAAGAATGAATGTATCCCCTTCTTTCTTTAATGTGATTTCTGGGGACTGCTGGACAGCTTCAAAAATTTCAGGTCTTTCTATTATTGATTTTACGTATTCCTGTATCTGCCTCATTTTTTCAACTTTTTCAGGCTGAAGTTTTTCAGGGGAAATGAAGGCATAGATTTTAAGAAAGTTTATATAGTCATACAGCTGTTTTACTTCCAGGGGATCTAAAAGTTTTTTCCTTGCAAGGAAAGGTGTGAGAGAAAGCATAAAGTAATAAAGATGTATAAATTCTTCTTCAAATCTGATATTAAACTGGAGTTTCGGAACTCCTACGAAAACGGCGTATCTGATAACATCAGGAAGATCTATTCCCCTTGCAAGGGGGTTTCTATAACTGGCAAATCCAACAGCAACCTGAATTTTTCCCTCTTTGTATTCCTCTAGTCTGTCCATCAGTTCTTCGTAAGAAACGGCAGAAATGCCGTTTTTATTTAGAAAATCAACATACCTGTGGAGGGTTTCCCTTGTTTCTGAGGAGGATAAAAATGCAAGCCCCCCTTTTCCTAACCTGTTTATGACATCAACACTTTTTTCCCAGATATTTTCAGGTTTTTCATATACATCTTCTATATTTCTTAATGTTAAAGATGGTCTTCCTACCTCAAATCCTAAAAGCTCTCTAAAAAGATTTACCCTTTTGGATTTTGGATTTGAAGTTGCCGAGGAAACAATTAAAACTCCCTTTCTTTTTTCTGCTATTTTCTGTATTTTTGCCTGCCATCTCTGATAGAGTTCAAGGTCTTTTTCTGAAGGCTGTCCTTTTTTAAATAAATTTTGCTTAAAGGTTATAAATTTTAATGTGTAGTCTATATCTTCCTGGGAAAATCCTAAAAGCATAAGAACTTTATCTATGTTTTTGGCTGTTTTTAGAATACTGTCAACATCATCTACAAAAACAAGTCCGTACTCCCCCTTTGGAATAATATCTATGTTTTTATATAAAAACATTGTGGTTGTAAGGAGGATTTTAAAATCACCGTTTTTTATCCTTTCTTTATACTCTTCTTGTTTTTTCTTTGATTTTGCAAATTTTGATGTATATGCGAGGATATCCTCTTCAGGAACACCGAAGGAAACCAGCCTTTCATGGGCTTGATTTACAAGCATCTGGGTAGGGAAGAGAAGATAGGCCTTTTTGTTTTCTTTATCCTTCAGGTATTTTGATAAAACAAGTCCAAATGTTGTTTTTCCTATTCCTGTTGGAGCTAAAAGGGCATATGAGATATTGAGAAAAAATCTTGTTGCCCACGTTTCCTGAATAGACCACAAATCATTTTTTATAATATTTTTGAAGAAAATCTTAAAATCCTCTACTTTTTTCCATAAATTACAAACATCCTCAAATTTGCCGTATCCTAAAAAATCACACAGTTCTTCCCGTGGGACTTCTTCAGGAAGACAGTTTTCACATACAAGACCCTTTGCAAGTCTGTATGATGATATATCTCCTCCACAGTTTGGACACATATTTTTGTATATAAGTGGGATTATCTCTTTTTCTTTCATTTAAACATTCTCCTTTTTATTTGGCATTTAAATTATAAATTTATAAGAAAAATTGAAACTTTTCTATTATCTTCCGATAACAAACTAAGATGAATACCTTTAAGGAGCAGGTAGAATGTCCCTTTTTGCTTCACTTTCTATAGCAAATCAGGCTTTACTGGCAAATAAAGATGCAATAAATGTTGTAAATAAAAACCTTTCTAACGCTTTTACGGAAGGGTACAAAAGAAGAATTCCCATTCTTACAAACTTTCCAGGTGGAGATGTAGCTTTAGATAGAATAGAAAGGGCTTATGACCAGAGACTTTTTAATAGATTTATAAATGTTCAAAATGAGGCCTCAGGTTTAGAAAACTATCAGGGGGTTCTTGAAGAGGTTGAAAGTATCTTTAACGATATTGAAGGAACAGGTTTTTCAAATGAGATTGACCAGTTTTTTAAAGCCTTAAACGACGTGGCGGCAAATCCAGATGATCTGGCAGCAAGGCAGTCTGTTCTCGCAAAAGCCCAACAGCTGGTAGGAAGAATAAGAAACAGTTACGACAATTTGCAGAATGCAAAGGACAGACTTAATGAAACAATAAAGAGAAATACAGATAGAATAAATGATATTTTGAAAAATTTAGCCCAGTTAAATAAAGATATTGCAGGTTCTAAATTTAACGATCCCAGAAAAAATATGTATATGGATGAAAGGGAAAGACTTATAAATGAGCTTTCCCAGTATATGGATATAAAGCTGGTTTTTAATGGAGATGACACGGTGGACGTTACTACAGTAAAGGGCATCCCTTTAGTAACCGGGGAAAAGGCAGAAACAGTTGTTTATAAAAGAGACGAAAATAATAATCCTGTTTTAAATGTCAGGGGACTTGATATTACTTCCCTTTTAAAAAATGGAAAGATTGGTGGATACATTCAGGGGATAGATTTTATAAACAAAACAGTGGACAACCTTAATGATTTTACAACCATATTTGCCCTTACCGTTAACAAAGTTCATTCTGAAGGTTATAACCTTAATGGAGATACAGGAATTAAGTTTTTCTCCATAGACCCGTCAAGTAATAAGTCAAATATAGATGCTTCAAATATTGTCCTTAACATTCAAAAACCTGAAGAATTTTCAGCTGCTTTGGACCCTTCAGTCTTAAATGGTGATAACCAGAATGTGAAAAGGCTTATAGGATTAAAGGATAGTGTTGACGGTGTCCTTACTGCAGGTGAGGAAGCTTCCCTTGTATCCGGTGGATTGTCTTTAGGGGGAATAGAGTATAAGCTTGCTTCCTCCGACAGCTACAGTCTTGTGAAAAATAAATCTTTCCACGAGTTTTACAACGGAAATATAATCTCAAAGATAGGTTTTGAACTTGAAGATACAAGAAACAGGCTTGACCACGTAAAGGTTTCCCTGGAAGCTTTAGATAGTAAGATGAAAGAGGTATCCTCTGTAAATATAGATGAAGAATTAATAAATCTTACTAAACTTCAAAAAGCTTATGAAGCTGCAGCCAAGGTTATTACAATAACAGATGAGCTTATGGACACCCTTTTAAAGATGGTATGAAAAGGTTAAGGTTCCTCTAAAATGTAATTTTCCATCTGCGATAATAATTAATAACAAACTAAAAAATTAATAAAAGTGGTGAAGCCATGAGGATACCAGATATAGCTTTTTTTGATACATTTATAAAACACGACAGAATAAGGGAAAAAGAGATAGAAAGATACACAAAAGAGCTAGCTTCTGGTAAAAAAATCCTGTCCCCGTCTGACAATACCCTTGATACAGTTCGTTCTTTAAGACTTCAAAGATTAACTGAGGAAATAGATACCTACAACAGAAATATCACAACAGCAAAAAATGTTCTTGATATAGCTGAAAGTACCCTTGGAAGTATAGTAGAGACAGCCCAGGAGGTTAGACCTGAGATTATAAGAATATTAAATCTTGGTGTTCTTGATAAAGAAGATGCTGAAGTCCTTAGGGATTATTTTCAAGGGATGAGGGACTATATCATAAAAATGGCAAATACAAAAATAGGGGACAGTTCCATTTTTGCAGGGGTAAAATCACAGGTTGATGCCTTTGACCAGAATGGTGTTTATCAGGGGTTAGAGCAGGAAACAACCATACCGGTAGCCGGAGGAGTAGAGCTTAACACAAATTTCAACGGTAAAGAATACCTGGGTGTAAATGAAAAAACAGGAAAGCTTGTTATAGTGGAAGCTTTAGATAAGATCATAGAAATGATAGACAGCGGAGATATTTCACAGATAAACCAGCCTGTTTTGGATGTTCAGGTAAACGGTAAAGATTACGGAAGAATTACTATACTTGAGGCTTTTGATGTAGGTTTGGATACTGTTTCACAACACAGATCTATGGTTGGGGAACAGATGGTTATAGCAGATAATTTAAAAATACAGCATGATACATTAAAGGTTAACTTTCAGGAATTAAAGTCTTCCCTGGAAGATGCAGATTATGCAGAAACAATAACAAAACTTGAACAGGCAAAAACAGCTTATCAGGCATTACTTGCTTCAATTGCACAGAATAAAGACCTCAGTCTTCTTAACTATTTAAAGTAGGGGCTCTGCTTGGCCTCTTCTTTTTTGGTTAATACTTTACAACCTCCCTGTATCGTTATATCCTCTTTTCCCTAAAATTTTTCTTTGAGAGGTTTTTGATGAAGGATGAAAAAGATCTTATGAAAAATCCTTTTATGTCAAATATGAAGTTTCTTGAGCAGGCAAAGGAAGAAACAGAGTTTGAAAGGATTATAAAGATACTTCTTGTGCCGTCAAAATGCGGTATATACATATCCCGCTACAATATAAGAGATATGGGAAGGGCTATAGGTGTTGATATTCCTATAAAAGATAGAAAGTTTATGCTGAAAGACCTGTTTATATACGCCAAACAGCTAAATAAGATGAAGGAGTTTTTAGATACTATCATAGATTTTATAAACTACAGGATAAATCAGTACAGGTGGCTTGAGGAAAACTATCCCCGCTCAAAAACCATTACCCAGAAGTGGATTAAAAAGGCAGAAAGCTTAAAACAGTTTATAGAAAATATGAAAAAAGAGGTGGATATATACAAACACCTATAAAAAGGGCCTTTAAGCCCTTTTAAACCCTTCTTTCTATCAGTTCCCCAAAAACCTCCTCAAACCAGGAAATGGCTTCCTCTTTACTATCAAAAACCTGACTGAAAAAAACGCTGTTGTTTGGACTTATTGTATAAAAAGCCCACTTGTAGACCTCATCATAAAGATCTGTAGTTGGTTCTTGAAGCTCTATAGCTATAATGTTGTCAAGGTTTAGATATAAACCTGTATCTACTCTTACAATCATGATAATTCACCTTCCCCTTCCTTTATTTTTTTTAGTTCTTCTCTTTTTTTCTTAAACCATCTGTAAGAAGATACTACAAGAATAATGCCAACTATACTTCCGGAAACAGCCTTTGCAAAGAGTATATCCCATTGGAGAATTCTTTCTGCAGAAAACCACAGGAAAACATAAACAAGGTATAGACCGTAAAGGAGCAGTGCAACAGAGAAAGCTTCCCAAAGGATTTTTGTAATCATTAAAAAACCTCTTATTTTATATAATTGTTTCCTAACTATTATAAAGCAGGGGCGTGAAAAAATGCTGATAACAGATATTAGTAAGATGAAGGAAGTAATAAAAGGGGAAAAATCAAGAGGAAAAACGGTAGGGTTTGTCCCTACTATGGGTTATTTACACAAAGGACATGTTTCCCTTATAAGATGTTCTAAAAAGGATAATGATATAACTGTTGTCAGTATTTTTGTTAATCCTATACAGTTTGGTAAAAATGAGGATCTGGATAAATATCCAAGGGATCTGGAAAGGGACTACTATATATGTAAAGAGGAAGGGGTTGATTACGTTTTTTACCCTTCCTATGAAGAGATGTATCCAGAGGGATATTCTACATACGTGGAGGTGGAGGATTTAACGGAAGGTTTATGTGGAGCTTTCAGGTCGGGACACTTTAAAGGGGTGACAACAGTTGTCAATAAACTTTTTAATATTGTCAATCCTGATAGGGCTTATTTTGGTAAGAAAGATTACCAGCAGTTTAAGGTTATCCAGAAGATGGTTAAAGACCTTAACATGGATGTAGAGGTTATAGGCTGTCCTTTAGTAAGGGAAGAAGACGGCCTTGCTATGTCTTCAAGGAACAAGTATCTATCAGATGAGGAAAGGAAATCTGCATTATCTTTAAGTAAAGCCCTGTTTTACGGAAAGGAGCTTTTTGAAAAAGGGGAGAAAAATCCAGATGTGATAAAAGAAGAGATGAAAAAGATTATCCTTTCCCACCCAGAAGTTAAAAAAATACAGTATATAGAGATTGTACATCCTGAAACATTAAAACCAAAAAAAATTCTTGAAAAAGGCGATATTATAGCTTTAGCGGTATATGTAGGAGATACAAGACTAATAGATAACATACAGCTTTAAGGAGAGTGTTTTGAAAACTTTTAAACCAAAAATAGATGAGATTATAAGTACCCTGTCTTACTTTCTGCATGGAAAGGAAAAGCCATTGAAACTTTCCCTTATAGCATTTTTCTCAAGGGGGCATCTTTTAATAGAAGACCTCCCTGGTCTTGGAAAAACAACCCTTGCCATTGGTATCTCAAAAATCTTAGGGCTTGATTTTGGAAGAATTCAATGTACAAGTGATCTTCTACCTACAGATATAACAGGGGTTTCTGTCTACAACAAAAGTATTGAAAAGTTTGAATTTCACCCAGGGCCTATTTTTAACAATATTGTCCTTGTTGATGAGATAAACAGGGCTACCCCAAAAACACAATCGGCACTTCTTGAAGCGATGGGGGAGAAGCAGGTTACAGCAGAAGGGGAAACATACAAACTACCTAAACCATTCTTTGTTATAGCAACCCAGAACCCTTTAGAGGAATATGGAACTTTTCCCCTTCCAGAATCCCAGTTAGACAGATTTATTATGAAAATAAGCGTGGGATATCCAACCAGGGAGGCTGAAAAGGAAATTTTAAAAGGTGGAAGTAAAAGGGAGGAGCTTTATACATTAAAGCCTGTAATGACGAAAGATGAAACGGTAGCCCTTCAAAAAATGATAGAAAAAGATGTGTATGTATCTGAAAAGATATACGACTATATTCTTGATATAGTTGAGCTTACAAGGACAAGCAGATACTTTTATACCGGCCTTTCAATAAGAGGTAGCCTTGCAGTTCTAAGAACAGCAAAAACAAGGGCAGTTTTTGAAGGTAGGGATTACGTCATTCCTGAGGATATTAAGGAGCTTATACCTTATACTATACCCCACAGGGTAAAAATCAGGGAAGAACTTGATGATATAAACAAGACAGAGTTTATAAAATCCCTTATAGACCAGATACGTGTACCGGTATGATTAAGATAACAAAAGCCGGCTGGATTTACATAGGAATAACCATATTTCTGGGAATAGCTGGGGTAAACACAGGAAATAACCTTATATATCTAATGGATGCAGCCCTTTTAAGTTTTATGGGGATTTCAGGTTTTTTCGGCAAAAAAAACCTTTCCAGTCTGGACCTGTCTGTAGAGTTTTCAGATGTCATATATGCAAGAACCCCTTTCACAGTAAAAATAAAATTAAAAAACAATAAAAAATATTTCCCTTCATTCCTTTTAAAGGCAAAAATAAAAGATCAGACTGTTATAATCCCGTTTGTTGAACCGTTAAAGGTTTATGAAAATCAGGTTTTACTTACAGCCGAGGAAAGGGGCTTTTTCTCTTTAGATGAAGTTTCCCTGTGTTCTCCTTTCCCGTTTAACTTTTTTATAAGATGCATAAAAATACCAATTAATACGAAGGTTATTGTTTATCCAAAACCAGAAAAATGCCATCTAAAACTTTACAGCAAAGAAGGAAAAAGGAAGGAAAAGGAGGAAGGTTCTTACATTTCCCAGTCTGGGGAAATCCATGCTGTGAAAGATTATTCTCCAGGGGTCCCTATCAAATATATCCACTGGAAGGCATCTGCAAAGACAGGGGATTTAAAAATAAAAGAGTTTTCAAAGTCTTACTTTAAGTCCAGGATAATAGATTTTGATGAGATAGATATCCCAGATATAGAGAAAAAGATTTCCTGTCTTACATATGCAGTTTTGCTTTTTTACAAAAAAAGAATATCCTTTAAATTTAAGCTTAAGGGAAAAGTATTTGACGGCATAACAGAGAAGGAAAAAATTTTAAAAACCCTGGCTTTGTATGGAAAGAAAGATGAAAATTAGCACTCCTCTTTTTTTAATTACATATCTTATTTCCTTTATAGGTTTTTTATCTGTTTTTCCTTATATAAGCCCTGTTTTTAACATTTTTTTTATCTCTGTCTTTTTTTTATCTGCTTATCTTGATTATAGAAAAAAACATATAATACCAAGGTGGGTTTTAAATATATTCTCAGTTACAATATCTGTTCTTCTTATTTTTCAAATTAACCTTTCTGATCCGGCTACCCCTGTTCTGGAGGTTCTGGTTGTCCTTCTTGGGATAAAACTTCTGGAAGATAAGAAAACAAGGGATTTTATGCAGATTTATCTGATATCTATGTTTTTACTTGCAGGTTCTGCCCTGTTTAATATAAAGCTTACGTTTTTGCTTTACTTTCTCCTTCTTTTCTTCCTTACAGTAACAGCAACGGTTCTTCTTACCTATTACAACGAAGATAAGAACATGTATCTAAAGAAGAATACTTTTTTAAAGCTTTTGTTTTACATTCTTATTATTCCCCTTGTATCTATACCGTTTACAGTTGTTTTATTTTTTGTCCTGCCGAGAACAGAGTACCCCCTTTTTAATTTTTTAAACCGGGAAAAAGGAGTATCAACAGGGTTTTCTGACAATGTTTCTTTAGGGGAAGTATCCAGCATTCAGGAAAATGAAGCTGTTGCCCTGAGGGTAAAAATGGAAGAAATAGATAAAAAATTCCTGTACTGGAGGGGAACAGTCTTAAATTATTTTGATGGTCAAACATGGACAAGGAAGAAGGTTAATGTTAAGGAAACCCTAAAGGGGGGTATAAAAGTAAAGCAGAAAATAATAAAAGAGCCTTCCCCAGATATTTACCTTTTTGGTCTTAGCGTTCCTGAAAAAATAAAAGGACTGCCTGTAAAGATGTATCCTGACTATGTTTTTGTAGAAAAGAAAAAGAAATTTAACAGGGTTTCTTATAGTGCCATTTCCTCTGTAGGTGGATATATATATACAGATTATGTTGATTATGTATATCTTCAGCTTCCTGACAGTATAAAAAATGATAAAGAAATAAAACTCCTTGCGGAAAAAATAAAAGGTAAAAATGTAAAGGACACGCTGGAAAATATCCTTTCTTTTTTTAAAAGAAACTTTAAATATACATTAAAGAATCTACCTACAGAAAATCCATTAAAGGATTTTTTATTTAAAGAAAGGGCAGGAAATTGTGAATATTTTGCTTCCTCTGCAGCTGTTCTTTTAAGAATTAATAACATTCCTGTTAGACTGGTGGCAGGTTATAAAGGAGGTGTTTATAACAGGATTGGAGGTTACTACATTATCTCCCAGAAGGATGCCCATGTATGGCTTGAGGTCTTTGATAAGGGAAAGTGGATAACCTTTGATCCTACCGCTGTATCCCCTGGGATAGTTATTAACAGTAGTAATAATTTATCACTTATCTTAGACACTATAAATTACCTCTGGATAAACATGGTTATTAATTTTGATTTGCAAAAACAGATAACAGCTGTAAACACTTTAAAAGAAAAGATAAAAATTCCGAATATAAGTATCAGCATTTTATATGTTGCTATTTTAGTTAATAACCTTATAATATTTTTTTCAATACTGCTGTATATTTATTTTAGAAGGAATGAAGTTAGGTTTTACCTCTGGAAATTTTATAAAAAGATGGAAAAGTACGGCTACGTTAAAGGGAAGAATGAAACCTTAACTGAGTTTGTAAATAGAATAGATAACAAGAAAATTCAGGAAGTTGCGTTTGAATTTGCAAAAGAAATTAATGAGGTTGTTTACAAAGATGAAAAATTATCAAAAGAAAGAAGAAAACGGATACGAACTTTCATGAAAAATTTATAAATAATTATGAATAATAAAAGCCAAAAAATTAATAAAGAGGTTTAGGAATGTCGGAAAGAAAGAGGATACTTAGTATAGCTATTGATAATGATTTATTAAAAAGACTTAAAGATTTATCCCAGGAGAAGGAGCTTTCAGTTTCAAAATTAGTAACCCAGCTTATTGAAGAAGCTTTATATCTTGAGGAAAATGTTTTTTCTGATGAAATTTACAAAAATATAGATTGGTTAAGTAATGAATGGAAGGATAAGCTTCAGGTTCTATTTACAAAGGTTTTAGATACAACCCCTGACCCGATATGGATAAAAGATCTGAATTTAAGATTTGTTTACGTTAATCAGGCTTTTGCAGATCTTTTTGGTCATAAAAAAGAGGAAATTATAGGTAAAAATGATATTGAGTTTTTACCTCCAGAGGTTGCAAAGCAGTGTATATACAGCGATATGCAGGCATTGGAGAAAAGGGAATCATCCCACTCAATAGAAACTGTTGAGAAAGATGGTGAAACTCTATACTTTGATGTTATTAAAACCCCTTTGTTTGATAGACTTGGAAGGCCTATCGCTATACTCGGTATCTCAAGGGATATAACAGGCTTTATAAAAACAAAGGAAGAGCTGGAAAAGAAAAACCAGGAGATTTTAGAAGCATACAAAAAGCTGAAAGAGATATACAACATAGATGCTGTAACAGGTGTGGCTACAAAAAACAGATTTTTAAAAAATCTGAAAAATATATATGAAAAGGCAGAGCATGGGGATAAAATCATACTTGTCCTTTTTGATATTGACAATTTTAGATACATAAATGAGGTTTATGGTTCAAAATTTGGGGATACTGTTCTTTCCAGAACTGCAAGGATGGTAAAAAGCTTTATGGAAACTTTTGATGCAGATTTTTCAGTTGGAAGATTGGGGGACGACCTTTTTGGAATAGTGATTAAAAAGGATATTGATGAACAGATTTTAATAGAAAATCTGAAAGATGTTATATCCTCTATAAAGCTGAATACACCAAAATACTCATCATTCTTCTCCCCAAAGGCGACATATATAGCAACAAGTATTTATAAGCAGGTAGGCAAGGAACCTGATTTTGAAGAGATGATCTCAACATTGGAAATACACCTTGAAAAATTAAAGTATGTAGAAAGAAAGGACCACAAAATACTTGATCTTAAGAAGGATATGTCTAAGTATGCTGTAGGGGATAAAGAGCTTGAAAATCTCCTTGATGAGGCAATAAAGAAAGGGGAGATTTATCCATTTTTACAGCCTATTGTAAACCTCTCTACAAAAGAAAGGATAGGTTATGAACTTTTATCAAAGATAAAGAATAAGAAAGGGGAGTATATAGAAGCTGAGAAATTTATCCATTTAGCCTTTAGAACAGGGCATATAGCTTTAATAGACCAGATTGTTCTGAAGGTTGTAAAGGAGGAAATATACCCTGAAATAAAGGATGGAAATGTTTTATTTCTCAACTTAAGTCCATTTACCCTTTATAAGGTTGAAAATATAGGAAATACAATAGCCCAGGATATCCTTTCTATAAGGGATAGAACCGTTTTTGAAATCTCAGAAGCGGATGTTTTAAGGAATATAAAAGACTTGAGGGACATTAAAAGAAGCTTTGGACTTCAGTTTGCGATAGATAGTTTTGGAACAGCATCAAGCTCAATAAAAGATTTAATAGACCTTGGAGAAGAAGGGATTATCTCTTATGTAAAACTTGCAAAACTTATAACAGAAAACTTAGATAAATATCCGTGGAAAAGAAAATTTGTAAAAAGCATCAAAGCGATTTCAGATGAAATGGGCATAAAGGTAATAGCTAAAAATGTTGAAAAACCAGAGGATTTAAATATCCTTCAGGATATAGGAATAGAGTATGCCCAGGGAGATTATATAGAAAAGTCAGAGCTGTTTACTCCAGAGAAGAAAAAAGAGAGAATATTTGATTAAAAAAGCCCCTTTTGGGGCTTCTCTGGAGATAAAATGAACATTGATTTTTTTGTTCCTCCTGTTTTAGGGGCATTTATTGGATATATAACAAACTGGCTTGCTATAAAGATGCTTTTTAGGCCATATGAGCCAAAGTATATTTTTGGTTTCCACATTCCATTCACCCCAGGTCTTATTCCAAAAAGAAGAAAAGAAATAGCTGAAGCAATAGCAAAAACCGTTGAGGAACATATTCTTCCCCAGGAGAAGCTGATAAAACTGTTTGAGGATAGTAATTACAAAAATAGACTTCACAAAAGGGTTGAACTTGTTATAGATGACCTTATTGATAGTATTGTTGAGGATATTAGACGAACTATAAAGGATGGAATATCCCTGGGAAAGATTAATATAAAAGGCGCAGTTATATTAACAGCTGTAGATAAACTTTTAGACAGGGCTATAGATAATCTCAAGCAGAAACTAAAGAAAAAGCTTATAGAAAAAGCTTCAGACAAAATAGAAAAGCATATAGAGGAAGAACTTCCTATACTGATTGGACAGCTTAAAGTAAGGGAAATGGTTATGGAAACATTTATGGAAATAGATATACAGACATTAGAAAAAATTGTTATAGGGTTCTCTGAGGATCAATTAAAGCACATCACATATACAGGGGCTATTTTGGGATTTTTTATAGGAATAGTTCAATCAATATATATTAATCTCTAAAATTTCAGATAAGCGTTGATTTTAATATTTTGGCGATATCTGGTATAATACAAATCCTAAAAATAGGAAATATAAAAAAGTCATGAATAATTACTTGAGGGCTGTTTTTTTTATACTTTCAAACATGTTTAAGGCTCCTTTGATAACTGGAAATCCAGCAACCTATTGGATATATTATATTTTGACTGTAAATAGGCTTTTTGGAAAAAAAGGGGGAAAATATGAGAATATCTCCAAGAATTCAGTTTACAGAAAATATTATTCTTGAATGTGGCGATGAAGCTTTTGAAACAAGAGGTATAGACCTCTCACTTCAGGGAATAAAAATAGAAAATACATACCCTGAACAGTGTAAAGATAATGTAAAGGTTTCTTTTGAACTCAATGGAACACCTGTAACCCTCCAGGGCAAATTATACAGAAATGAACAAAAAGAAATGGTTATTGTTTATAAGGAAACCCCCGAGAAAATAGCCGAAACAGTTGGCTCATACATAACAAACAAAATATACGAAAGTGGGCACTGTCCATTCTGTGAATATCCAATCCAAAAAAGTGATAGATACTGTCCAAAGTGTGGAATGTATCTGAATTTTTCAAATGCCAATGTGATCAGGGTTATAAATGATTTCAAATTAGGAAAGGTTATTGAAAAATTAACAAAGGATGAAAAGGAATCTATTGTTGAGACCAGCTTCTCCAGTAATATGGAGATGATTGGTACCAATGAAAAGATGAAAGAGGTTTTCCACCTCATAAGAAAATACGCAGCTACAGATTATCCTGTTTTAATTGTAGGGGAAACAGGAACAGGAAAGGAGCTTACAGCAAGGGCTATCCACCAGAAAAGCAATAGGGCAAACAAACCTTTTATTGTTGTTAACTGTGCTTCTATACCTTCAGAACTCCTTGAGGCTGAACTTTTTGGGTATGAAAAAGGTGCTTTTACAGGGGCAGACAAAAGAAAACCTGGAAAAATAGAACTGGCAGATGGAGGAACATTATTCCTTGACGAAATAGGGGATATGCCCTACAACCTACAGGCAAAGTTACTTAGATTTCTCCAGGAATACACATTTGAAAGGCTTGGCGGAACACAAACACTAAAAGCCGATGTTAGAATTATCGCAGCAACAAATGTGAATCTAAAAAAGGCTATAGAGGAAGGAAGATTTAGGGAAGATCTTTACTACAGACTATCTGTTTTAACTATAGAACTGCCTCCTTTAAGGGAAAGAGGTGAAGACGTTGTTATTATGGCTAAGTATTTTGTTGATAGATACTCAAAGGAAATAGGAAAGAATATCAAAGGTTTAACAAAAGATGCCATTGATCTTATAAGAAGCTATTCCTGGCCTGGTAATGTAAGGGAACTTATAAATGTTATAAGGAAGGCTGTTGTCCTTACAGACAAGGAGTATATAGATGCAGATGATCTTGATATAAAAATAGATTCATCTGAGGTTGAAAATATATCAAATATCCTTGATATAAGAAAACACACAGAAAGACTTGAAAAGAAACTTCTCAGGGAAGCGTTTATAAGAACAAGGGGAAATATAACAAAAATGGCAAAACTGCTTGGTATAAGCAGACCAAAGGTTTATAAACTCTTAGAAAAACACAATATTGGAGAAATTCATATAAAATAACGGGAAAAAATCCCGTTATTTTTTTCTTTTTCTTCTTTTAAAATAGCTGTCAAGCCATTTTAAAGCTTTTTCTGGTTTGTCTATAAGGTCTTCCTTTCCATTTTTTATAAGAATAGCCTTCTGTTTTTCAGAAAGCTGGTATGATTTCATAGCTTCTTTCTTGGCTTTGTTTATCCATTTTTTAATTTTGTCTTTGTCTTCAAGAACGTCTTCCGGTAGCTCAATACCTGTTTTTTCTGCCAGGGCTTTAGCATACGCTATCTGTTTTTCTGTTGGTTTTGTATCTCTGTGGGTATCTATAAACTCCTTTAATTTTTCCGGATTGTCAAGTATGTCAGATATATCCTTTCCGTGCTTTTTGGCAAGGTCAAGGGCATAATCCTTCATCTTCTTACTGACTACAGATTTGGCGCCTTCTGTAGATTTTTCATAAAGCTCCTTCACAAACTCTTTCCAGTTTTTTTTCTTTTCCTCTACTGCATCAAGAAAATCTTCCATTTTTTTTGTAAAGTCATAATCTATAACCCAGTGGTACTTTGAGTTTAGATAATCTATAAGATTGTAAGCCTCCTGTGTTGGTTTTAATGATCCTCCTTCTTTTACTACATATCCCCTTTCCTTTATGGTCTTTATTATTGTTGCGTAAGTAGATGGTCTTCCTATCCCTAGATCCTCAAGCTTTTTAACAAGGGAACCTTCTGTATATCTGGAAGGTGGCTTTGTCCATTTTTCTTCTAGTTTTTGGTTTACCTTGTCCAGGATCTCCCCCTTTTCCAGTGGAGGGAGCTTCTGGGCGTCTTCTTTATCCTCTATATTGTAAAGCCTCTTATATCCATCAAAAACAAGAACAGAGCCTGTTGTTT
Source organism: uncultured Aquificales bacterium (assembly GCA_964536105.1). Lineage (GTDB taxonomy): Bacteria > Aquificota > Aquificia > Aquificales > Hydrogenothermaceae > JAADDV01. The sequence goes on from CAZHWB010000078.1 coordinate 15,411, forward strand.
TAAAGGTATATCCTTTAATATCAAACTTTGCCGTTGTTCTTTCATAAACAGCTTCTTTCATCTGTGACGCTATTGTTCTCTGGTAAATGAGTTTTAAAAGTTTAAAATGGTCATCTGTTAAACCTTTTTCCTTAATGAGTTCCTCCTGTTTTTCAAGGGGAACAAAGTTTGTTATTCTTATAGCCTCGTGGGCATCTGCCTGTGTATTTTTTGATTTATACTGTCTTTCCTTTGCAGGTAGATAATCTTTACCATAAAACTCTTTTATAAAGTTTCTTATTTCCTTTAAGGCTTCCTTTGAAATTCTTACGCTGTCTGTTCTGTGGTAGGTGATAAGACCATTTTCAAATAAATCCTGGGCTAAAAGCATTGTTTTTTCTGGGGAAAATTTAAGCTGGGAGCTTGCTGTTTGCTGTAGAGTTGAGGTTGTAAATGGAGGTTTAGGGTTTTGTTTTACCTTTTTCTTTTCTACTTCTACTACAACAGCCTTATTTTCATTTTCTATATCTTTATAGATCTTTTCTGCTTCCTGTTTATCCTCTATCCTCTGTTTTTGATAGTATGCAGTAAATACTATGTTTTCTTTTTTCAGGTCAACAGTTAGAACATAATAGGGTTTTGGCTTGAAGCTCTGTATCTCCTTTTCCCTTTCTACAATAAGTCTAACAGCTGGGGATTGGACTCTACCTACAGAAAAACGACCTCCTATTTCTTTTGAAGCTATTGGGGATAAAGTATATCCAACAATCCTGTCCCCAACCCTTCTTCCTAAAAATGCCTCAAACAGCCCAAAGTTTGTTTTTTCAAATTCAGGGGCCTTTTTTATCACATCTTTAACGTGTTTTTCTGTTATCTCATGGAACTCTGCCCTCTTTATATCTTTAGCTTTGTTTTTTAGTTCCTGATACATAAAATAACCAATTGCATATCCTTCCCTATCAGGGTCTGTAGCTATGTAAACTTCAGAGTTTTTGGCAAGTTTTTTTATTTCTGAAAGGATTTTTTTATGATTTTTGGATTTTATGACAAACTTAGGTTCAAATGTTTTTAAATCAACTCCCATTTCTTTTTCCGGTAAATCTTTAAAATGTCCTACAGTAGCCTTTACTGTGAAATCCTTCCCCAAAAATTTTTGAATTTCCCTTGCCTTTTTGGGAGATTCAACAATCACTATCTTTTTTGTCTTTTCTTTAGTAGCCATTTATTCCCCTACTATATTTTAGTTTTTTCAATAATATATACTCTTTAGATTTATTTTAAACCTTACGTAAGCAGTATATTATAACAGCATCCTTTTGGAATCTCTCATAATTCATAATATCCAAATTTTATTAAACATCTAAGAACGATTTATTAATTTTTTATGAAAACACTATTTGTAAGTTATTGATAAATTTATATTTAGCTTTTGATTTTATTTATTGACGAAGCTTTTATTAAAAACAAAATTATTTATAGAAAAATATATGCTTATTACTAACAGGAGGCTTTAATTATGAATAAGTTAAGTATTTTAAGTATAACAGGTTTTGCATTAATGGTGCTTCCTGTGTATGGAGGTTTTGGTGGTTATGAATGTGATCTTTTTGTAAGTCAGGTGGGATACTCTTACAGTGATGCAGACTGTGAAATTGAAAGTATTGGCTGTGGTTTCCAGCAGGCTTTAAATCTAGCAATGGCAGATGGAAAAGATAACGTTATATGTGTCAAAGGAGGAATCTATAATCTACCAAACAGTCTGGTTTATGTAGGAAGAAACTCAGAAGATAAAAAGGTGTATATAGTTGGGGAAATTGATGAAGATGGTAATATACAGACTGTTATTGATGGAGGGGGGATTTCCAGAATTCTCGCCGTTGATCTGTGTAGATGGGATGGAAGTTCCTGCAGGTTGAATATCCCTAATGCCGATTTTCATCTTGAAAATCTAAAAATCCAGAACGGTTTTTCCAATTACAATGGAGGCGGGGTAAGGATTTACTCAAACAACACAAAAATTTCTATAAAAAATGTGGTTTTTTCCCAGAATAAAAGCCAGAGATACGGAGGGGGGCTTCTTATATGGACGCCAGACGGGGACATACACCTTGAAGACACACATTTTGAGGAGAACACCTCTGTATATTACGGCGGAGGAGGAGTTTTATGGGCTAAGAATGGAAATATAACTGTAAAGAACAGCCTGTTCAAAGAAAATACAGGAAGTATAGGGGGAGGGCTATTTGCCTTTTCTAAAAATGGAACAGTCAGTATAGATAATGATACATTTATCTCCAATACTTCCCTATCAAGGGGAGGTGGTCTTGAGGCTTATTCAGAAAAAAAAGAGGTTTCTGTTAAAAACAGCACATTTAAAAATAACTCAGCTGTAGGCCAGGGTGGAGGTGCAATTATATGGTCAAAGTATGCTCCACTTGAAATAAGTAAAAACAGTTTTGAAGAAAATAACTCCCAGTCAAACGGTGGGGGTCTGTTTGTATGGACAAGGACAGGAAATATACATATGGACAGCAATGGATTTTTTAGAAATGGATCAAAGTACAGCGGGGGAGGTTTATATCTGTACGTTTATACAGAAAACAAATCTATTTTAACTAATAACACATTTGCAGAGGATAAAGCTGCCCAGTATGATGGAGGAAATAGTTTCATCTATCTTAGAGGAGGAGAGGTTTATCTTATTAATAACACATTTGTAGGGGGTCTGTCTGAAAACTCCTCAGGAAGGCTTCTTCTGTGGCTACCGGAAAACAGTTCCAAGGCTTTTATATACAACAATATCTTCTGGCAGGGAAATTCACCCCAGAATATGGATGTTGGAATTGTAAAATCATCTGGAACACAGGTAAATCTCTTCAATAACTTACTGTCCTGTTCAATACCTTATGGGACGGGAATATGCTTGGCATTAACAAACAGAAATAACTACAACTACGGAAACAACATATCTGAAAATCCTCAGTTTGTAAACCAGCCTTATGATTTACACCTGCTTTATGGTTCCCCTGCTATAGATGCAGGTTCAAATACAGCCCCTAATCTTCCGGATAAAGATAAAGACGGAAATCCAAGAATATCAGGGGGAAAGGTTGATATAGGAGCCTACGAGTACCAGTATGAAGCCCAGCAGGAACCAACAGTATACGGTGGGGATATATATGTATTTCCAAAATCTTACATATTTGGGTATGTTCAGTTGGGACAGGAAAGAACAGGAAGAATACTTGTTTTTAACATAGGAAACACCACTTTGCATATTGAGGATGTTTATATAGATGGAGATGCAGATTTTAACATAAGTGATGATACCTGTTCCCAAAAGGAATACTTATCCCAGGGGGATTTTTGCCAGATAACAGTATCATTTTCCCCTGAAGAAACAGGTTTAAGAAAAGGAAATCTTATTATAAGAAGCAGTGATAATGATACTCCTCAAACCTCTATCTCCCTTGAGGGTATCGGTATTTCTTACGAAGCACCCCAGATAAGTTTATCCACTTTGGATATTGATTTTGGAACAGTTCCAGTTGGGGAGGAAAGAGAGGAGTACATATATATAACAAACAATGGAACATCTACCCTTAAAATCTTTGGTGTTTACGTAAATTCTGAGGAGTTTTCTGTTGTAAATAACTGTGCAGGTAAATCCCTGTTATCAGGAGAAAGCTGTAGTCTAAAGGTTGTTTTTTCACCTATGTCCCAGGGATACAGGGAAGGGATATTGAATATATACTCAAATGATCCAGATGATTTTAAAATAGAAGTAAAACTAAAGGGAAATGGAATATAGGAGGTTAAGATGGGTAAAATTCTTGTCCTTTACGATTCAGAAACAGGACACACCAGAAAAATGGCAGAGTTTGTTGCCCAGGGGGCTAAAAATTTTCCTGTGGAAGTTCGTTTAAAGTCTGTTGATGAAGCTACAAAGGATGATATTCTCTGGTGTGATGGTATTGCAGTTGGAAGTCCTACATATTTAGGGGGAATGTCCTGGAAGATGAAAAAGTTCTGGGATGGGATTGTTGATCTCTGGGGAAAAATAGATGGAAAAATCGGATGTGCCTTTTCCTCTTCTGGCGGTTGGGGCGGAGGAAATGAAATTGCATGTATGTCTATTTTAACTATGCTTATGAACTACGGATTTCTTGTTTTTGGAGTTACAGATTACGTTTCAGACAAATTTACCCTCCATTATGGGGCTGTTGTTGCAGGTGAACCCAGAAAAGATGAAGAAATCAAAGCCTGTATAAAACTTGGGGAAAGGCTTGCCCAGTGGGTTCTGGTTTATGTTGATGGAAAAAAAGAGTTTCTGGAAGGTATTAGAGAAAAATAAAAAGCCCCCCAAAAGGGGGCTTTTTTTTGTTAAGGTCTGTACTGGGCCATTATTTCATCCCAGTCTACTTCCCCTGATGGTGGAGCAAATTTTTCCTTTAGTTTTGCAATTCTTTCTTCAAATGTTTCCTTTTGAACCTGATAGAAGATACCGATAGGTCTTTTTCCTTTGAATGGTTCTGCATCCTCAAGCTCTGGATTATCAGCATCAAGAACATGGGAAGCAAGCTCTAATGCTGCTTTCATGTCTGAAGGATCATGTCCAAGTTCTTTATTTATGTCTATAAGTCTTCCTTTGTAGTATTTGAATGTGTCTATCTTATTAAATGTTGGACATGGAGAGAGAACATTCACAAAAGAGAAACCTTTATGCTCAACAGCTGCCTGTATTGTGTCAGCAAGATGTTTTGGGTTTCCTGCATAAGACTGGGCAACAAATGTTGCTCCTGATGCAATTGCAAACTTTATAACGTTAAAGGGATCTTCTATGTTTCCGTAAGGGTTTAAAGAACCTTTATATCCGTGTCTTGATGTTGGAGATGTCTGGTTTTTTGTGAGGGCGTACATCCTGTTGTCCATAACAACAAGGGTTATATCAAAGTTCTTTCTTGCTGTGTGGGGGAAGTGCTCCATACCAATTGAGAATATATCACCATCACCAGCTGTAACGATTGTTGGTGTTTCTGGCTTTGCAAGTCTTATTCCTACAGCTGCTGGTAAAGCTCTTCCGTGGGCTGTATGAATTCCAAAAGCGTTCATCCAGAGGGGAAGTCTTGAAGAACATCCAATCCCTGAAGTCATTGTAATAGCTGTAGGATCAAGTCTTTCTTCTGAAAATGCCTTTGTAAGAGCTGTAACAACTCCAAAGTCTCCACACCCAGGACACCATGTTGGCTCAATATCACTTCTGTATTCTTTAGGTGGGAGTTTTTCCTGTAATCTGATATATTCCATGATATACCTCCTTTTCTCTAGGTTTGGTTTATTTTTATAAAAACAGGGCTAAAAAGCCCTGATAAAAGTCATTTATGCGCTAACTTTTTCCCCTAAAAGCTCAAGGATTTTTTCCTCAATTTCCTTAGGTATAAATGGTTCTCCTCTGTATATGTTAAACTGGACAATTTTTTCCTGAGGAATGTTTGTAAACATCTTTATAAATCTTGCAAAGTGGCCGAGGTATGATGCTTCAGGTACAAGTATCTTATCTGTCATGGAAGCAAGCTCTTCAAGGGCATTTTTAGGAACAGGATAAAGTAGTTTTGGATATAAAGCAGCTATCTTGTATCCTTTATCCCTTAGTCTCTTAACAGCTTCCTGGGCTATTGAGGCTGTTAATCCCCATGCAACCACTGCAATGTCTGCCTTGTCTCCTTTTTGGAGGTCGCCTAAATCCCACTCTACAAGATGAGGATTTTCTTCCTCTACTTTCTGGATTTTTCTAAATCTCTTATCCATCATTACAGTTCTTTCATTAGGGGTTGTTCTTGGTCTTGAGTTTTCAGCGTGCTCAAGTCCTGTAGCAGTGTAAGGTTTTGGAGACTCCCCAGGGACAAATACAGGAGAAATACCGCTTTCTGTAATGGCATATCTAAAGAGGTTATCTAAATCTTCAGGTTTAACATCCTCTTTTCTCACTACAGGTCTTTCTATAAGTTTAGACTGGATTTCTTTTACATTTGGAGTTGGGATAGCTTCAGCCCTTAAAGATAAAGAACCATCTGTCAGCATAAGAACAGGAAGCTGATATTTTTCAGCGAGGTTAAATGCCTCTATAGTTAGATAGAAGTTTTCTTCAACATTTTTTGGTGCAATGACAATTCTCTGGTCATCACCGTGTCCACCTAAAGCCGCAGCAAAAAGGTCTGCCTGCTCGTGTTTTGTTGGCATTCCTGTTGAAGGTCCTGCCCTTTGAACGTCAACTATAACTGTTGGGAGCTCTGTCATAGATGCGAGGCCTATAAGCTCCTGCATTAGAGAAATTCCCGGACCAGATGTTGCTGTCATTGCCTTTGCACCGGCAAACGAAGCACCTATGATAGCTGCCATAGAAGAAATTTCATCTTCAGACTGGTAAACAAATCCTCCAGTTTTGAGAATTAACGGTGCAAGGTAGTTTCCTACTGTTGTAGCTGGTGTAATTGGATATGCTGCAAAAACTTTACAACCTGCAACTGCAGCACCAAGGGCAATAGCTTCATTACCTTCAAGAATTATTACATCTTTCTTTGGTAATGGTCCTGGAACTTTATACGGATCTATTTTCTTTATATGCTCCTTAATATAGTTCTGGGCAACCTCAATAGCTTTAAAGTTTAAATTAACTACATCTTCCCCTTTTTTAGAGAACTTTTTAACTATTTCCTGTTTTAGAACCTCCATTGGGAAGCCAAACAGCTCAAAAACAGATGCCATTGCTATAACGTTTTTTGTGATGTAAGCTCCTACTTCTTCTTTAGCCAGTTTTGACATAGGAACGGCGTAAACAAAAACTCCCATTTTTTCAAGTTCTTCAAGGTCAGGTTCAAAATCTCCACCTTCTGGACCGTCCCAGATAAGGACCTTTCCTTTTCCAAGAAGAGGTTTGTTTACTTCGTAAGCTTCACCGTTAAACGCAACAAGTATATCAAAACCATCTCCCTGAGAGAGGATTTTTTCGTCGGACATTCTAACCTGGGATAATGCGTAACCTCCTTTGATTTCAGCAGGGAAAGATTTGAATGTAACAACCTCATAACCGAGGTTTGATGCTGCTCTCATTGTAAAATCACCGGCAGAGATGACACCTTCTCCACCTTCACCGGCATACTTAACTGTTAAATCAAATGCCATAGCGGATTCCTCCTTATATTTTTTGGCTTTATAACATATTCAATTTTCCTTATACCTTAAGGATTGTATAAATATAACACTGTTTGATTTTTTAAATCAAGTTTTTGTATAAACTTTGAAAGATAAAATTTTCAGGGGAGTTTAAAGTGCGGTAGGATTACATTTCTATCTGATACTCTTTTATTTTTCTCCAGAGGGTTGTCCTGTGGATACCCAAAATTTTTGCAGCTAAGGATTTATTTCCTTTAGTTTCCTTTAAAATTCTTACAATTTCTTCTACAGATATCTCCCTGTTTTTGGATTTATCTATGATTGTTTCTTTTGTTTCTTTCCTGTGCTTACATCTTATTTCCTCTGGAAGGTCTTGCTTAGATATGTATTTCCCTGTACATACAATAACCGCCCTTTCCACCATATTCTCAAGCTCCCTTATATTCCCAGGAAAATCGTAATTTAAAAGAAGTTTCATAGCTTCCGGAGATATTCCTTTTATCTGCCTTTTGTATATTTCTGAGTACTTATCAACAAAATAGTTAACTAAAGAAGGGATGTCCTCTTTCCGCTCCCTTAAAGGGGGAACTTTCAGTGAGATAACTTTTAGACGGTAATACAGATCTTCTCTAAATTCCCCTTTTTCAATAAGCTCCTGAAGGTTTTTATTTGTTGCTGCTATTATTCTTATGTTTGCCTTTCTTGTTTTTATGTCCCCAAGTCTTTCAAACTCTTTTTCCTGTAAAAGATGAAGAAGCTTTGACTGGAGGTATATAGGAAGGTCTCCTATCTCATCTAAGAATAGGGTTCCCCCTTCTGCCAGTTCTACTTTTCCAGGTTTGTCTTTATTTGCCCCTGTAAAAGCTCCCTTTACATAACCAAACAGTTCACTTTCAAGGAGATTTTCCGGTATTGCAGCACAGTTTATTTTAATAAATGGTTTATCCCTCCTTGAGGAAAGGGTATGTATATACTTGGCCAATATACTTTTCCCTGTTCCTGTTTCCCCTTCTATAAGGATTGTTGCTGTAGTATCTGCAACAGTTTTTGCCATTTCTAAAACAGATGAGAAATCTGGATTTTTTGTTATTATCCTCCCTTTTACCTCCTGGCTTATCATACATTCTGGAAGTATGTAGAAGGATATTACCTTTCCTTCCCCTTCCTTAAGTGAGGAAACCATAAGGGATACCTTTGTCTGTCCTATTGCTGGTGTTTCTATATGGATGTCCTCCCTCTCCCCTTCAGGGGGAAGTTTAGATAAAGGAATACCTAAAAGATTTTCTATATTAAAGCCCTTTATATCTGATATTTCCCTGCACAAAATCTGTCTTGCAACTTCGTTGTAGTGGATAATCTCCCCCTGATTGTCTATAACAACAATAGCATCTACTATTGAATCAAGGATAACCTCTGTAAACTCTTTCTGTTTTTTCAGTTCTTTTATGTAGTTAACCAGTTTTGAGGAATCTTTAAATTCCTCTAAAAGGCCTATAAATTCTCCCTTGTCATAAACAGGTGTTATACTGTGGCAGACAGCCTTATCACAGCAGGACAGCTTTACATCAAAAAGATCAACCTGATGGGGATTTTTTTCTAAATCCCGTAGGGGACAGTCTGTAGCACATATAGAAAAAAGCCCATAACAGTCGTCCCCTACTTTCCTGTTAACAATCTTTTGGGCAACTTTATTTATGTATCCTATTTTTCTATCTTTTGTTACAAAGATAACCCCTTCTGTAATACTATCTAAAATCCTTAAGTCCATGATTTTCCTTCAAAAACTAATTTAAAATAAA
>CAZHWB010000079.1:0-5723 GCA_964536105.1 uncultured Aquificales bacterium
GGTGTTGATTTTGCAGTTTCTTATTTTGACTATTCTGCAAATAAAAATCTTGTGGATATCGTGTTATCTACAAGTATTGTAGGTGTTGATGTAGCCCTAAACGCTGATTACCAGTGGCTTGATGATTCTGCTAAAACTCCAGGAAATGATGATTCTGCTTTTGGTATAGCTCTTTATGTAATTCCCCAACTTTCAGACAGTGTTTCTGTTCCTATAAGACTTGAGTATGTAGATGAGGGAACAAGTGATATTTATGGAGTGGCTGGAGACAACGCCTGGTCATTTACAATAACACCAACATGGTCCCCTACAAGCAATTCTTACCTTAGAGCAGAGTTTGCTTATGTATCTACAGACCAGAAAGGTTTTTATGATGGACCAGCTGCACAGGATGCAGAAGATACAAGAACTTTTGTAGGTGTAGAGGCAGGCTTTAGGTTTTAACTTCTGGAAGAGGCTTTCTAGCCTCTTTCTTTCATAAAATCCTTTTTAAAACCCTTATAAAAAATTTCATATCAACTTCAACATTTCTTTTTCCAAGCCACAGTTTAATCATTTCCCTTTTTATATAATCATTCTCAAACAGCTTCATCATTACAGATATGAAAAAATCATTCCTTAGAAATACATTTTGAAGTTTTTTAAGGGAGTCAAACTGTTTAAAAAATAGCCCGTTCCATGTTTTTTCGTAGGTATATAAAGGTTTTTCTTTGGATATAACATCACTCAGGATTTTTCCTGATTTCATAGCAAAGTATATACCCTCAAAAGTAAAGGGAAGTACCTGTCCTCCGCTGTCCCCTACAAATATTATTCTTTCCTTAAAAAGGGGGGTGTTTTTCTCCCATACAGGTATAAAAAATCCTTTTATTTTTTCCTGTTGTTTTATATTTAAAAATCTTAAAAAATTTTTAATTTTTCCTTTGTATGTTCCTATATTTATCCCTGTGTAATGGGGAAAGACCCATCCGTAGTATTTATAAGCTATTTCCTGTCCAAAATAAAATGAACAGCTGTCGGTATGTATTCCTGGAATATCTATAAAGTTTACGCCTATGCGATTTATATGTTTTCCAAAAACCTTTTTTCTTATAAAGGAATTTACCCCATCTGCCGCAATAAGATAGGAACTTTTTATCTTAATAAAGGAATCTTTTGTTTTTACTGTAGATACTACAGTATCTTTGTCTATTGAAAAATCAATAAAACTTCCTTCTATAATCTCACTTCCCTTTGCTTTAGCTTTTTTTCTCAAGTATTTATCAAATGAACTTCTATCAACAATAAAAATAGGGGTGTCTTTTATATCAATAAAAACTTTCTTTTCCTTAAAGTGGATATTTATTTTTTCAACCTTTTTGTGTGCTATGTTTTTATCAATTTCAAACTCATCAAAGGCGGTGTATCTTATACCGCCTCCACAGGGTTTTCTATATCTGCAGTTCTTTTGAATAAGAATATTATCTATACCATTTTCAGATAAATATCTGGCTGTTGTAGCTCCAGCCGGACCGCCACCAATAATTAAGACCTTTGTCTTTTTCATTTTTTATCCTTTTTTCATAAAATTTTAAGATGATTATTATAAAGAAGGAGACAAAAATGAAGCTAATAGCAGTTATTGGTTCCTCAACGGCGTCAGAAAAAGATGACGAATACATTTTTGCTTTTAATATAGGAAAATTAATAGCAAAAATGGGTTTTGGGATTGTTTGCGGAGGAAGGGGCGGTATTATGGAAGCTGTGTGTAAAGGAGCAAAGGAAGAAGGGGGTTTAACAGTTGGTATCATGCCTTCTTACACCGGAGAGGAGGCAAATCCATATATAGATGTAAAAATTAATACCGGTCTGAGCTGGAACAGAAACCCTATCGTTGTTGCAACAGGGGAGCTGGTTGTAGCAGTTGGTGGAAGCTATGGAACCCTTTCAGAAATAGCATACTCTTTCATACTGGGAAAAACGGTTCTCGGATATAAAACCCACAACGTGGAAGGAATTTTGAAAATAGAAAAACCAGAGGATATTATTCCATTTTTGGAAAAAATTAGCTGATAAAATATATTTCCCAAGTAAAAAAGGAGGAATTTTAATGAGAAGTGATGAAATAAAAAAAGGTTTTGAAAGGGCTCCCCACAGAAGTTTACTTAGAGCTTGTGGTTTAACAGAAGAGGATTTTGGTAAACCTTTTATAGGGGTGGCAAACTCCTATATAGATATTATTCCTGGACACGTTCATTTAAGGGAATTTGCCCAGATTGTAAAAGATGCAATTAGAGAAGCTGGAGGAGTTCCTTTTGAGTTTAATGTTATAGGTGTTGATGATGGTATAGCTATGGGGCATTCTGGTATGCATTACTCCCTTCCAAGTAGGGAAATAATAGCTGATGCTATAGAAACTGTTGTTGAAGCCCATAAACTTGATGCTCTTGTCTGCATCCCAAACTGTGACAAAATCGTTCCAGGTATGATGATGGCTGCAGCACGGCTTAATATACCTACAATATTTGTAAGTGGTGGACCAATGGCTGCAGGCCATACTCCCGATGGAAGACCTATTGATTTAGCTACAGCTTTTGAGGCTGTAGGAGCTGTAGCCCAGGGGAAAATGACAGAAACAGAACTTAAGGTAATAGAGGAAAATGCCTGTCCTTCGTGTGGTTCCTGTTCTGGTATGTTTACAGCAAACTCAATGAACTGTCTGGCAGAAGCTTTAGGTGTAGCCCTTCCAGGAAATGGTTCTATCCTTGCTATTGATCCAAGAAGGCAGGAACTTGCCAGACAGGCAGGCAGACAGATAATAAAACTTTTAGAAGCAGACCTTAAATTCCGTGATATTGTAAATGAAGAAACAATAGAAAACGCATTCACCCTTGATATTGCTATGGGAGGTTCATCAAATACCGTTTTACATCTTTTAGCTATTGCTTATGAAGCAGGGATAGAGTTTCCTTTAGAAAAAATAGATGAAATATCCAGAAAAACACCAACTTTATGTAAACTTGCTCCGGCTTCCCAGTATCACATGGAGGATTTAGATAGGGCTGGAGGAATTTCAGCTATTTTAAAAGAACTTGCAAAAAAAGGTCTTCTGCACCTGGATAGACCTACAGTTTCTTTAAAATCCCTCGGGGAAGTTATTGAAGATGCTGAGATAAAAGACCCTGAAGTTATCAGACCTATAACAGATCCTTACAGTGAAACCGGTGGTCTTGCCATCTTGTTTGGAAATATAGCCCCTAATGGTGCTGTTGTAAAGGCAGCAGCTGTTGATCCAAAGATAATGGTTCATAGAGGAAGAGCGGTATGTTTTGACAGTGAAGAGGAAGCTATATCTGGTATTTTTGGTGGCAAAGTGAAGGCTGGAGATGTTGTTGTAATCCGTTATGAAGGTCCAAAAGGAAGTCCAGGAATGAGGGAAATGCTGTCTCCGACATCTGCTATCATGGGTATGGGATTAGGTGATAAAGTTTCCCTTATAACAGATGGAAGATTTTCCGGAGCAACAAGGGGCGCATGTATAGGGCATGTATCCCCAGAAGCTGCAGCAGGTGGACCAATAGGTATAATTCAGGATGGAGATGAAATTTTGATAGATATTCCAAACAGAAAATTGGAGCTTCTCATATCCCAGGATGAATTTGATAAAAGAATGAAGCAGTTCAAACCAAAGCAAAAACAGATAAACAGCAGGTGGTTAAGGAGATATGCAAAACATGTAGCATCTGCAAATAAAGGTGCTATACTGGAAGATGACTGCTTTTAAGGTTTAATTTGCTTTTATAAAAAAGCATATAATTTTTTAGGGGGATAAATTTGAAAGTATTAAAAAGTTCTGAAGCTGTATGTCAGGGGCATCCAGATAAAATAGCAGATATTATATCTGATGCCATACTGGATGAGCTTTTAAGGAAAGATCCCTATACCCGCTCATCTATAGAAACACTCATCACTACAGGTCTTGTGCATGTTTCCGGGGAGCTGTCAACAGATGCGTATGTTGATATCCCTGAAATTGTTAGAGGAACATTAATAGAAATAGGATATACGAAACCAGAGTACGGGTTTGATGGATATACAGCTGGAGTCATCACAACAATAAGCGACCAAAGTCCGGAACTTGCCCTTGGTCTTTCAGGGGATAAAGCAGGAGATACAGGTATTGTAGTTGGCTATGCAACAAATGAGACCAGGAACTATATGCCTATTGCCTGTAATATTGCTAATGGTATTGTTAAGCAAATAGATGAACTTAGAAAAGATGATATAGTTCCATTTTTTAGGCCAGATGGAAAGGCTGTTGCTGTTGTTGAGTATCACAATGACACCCCTGTAAGATTAGATTCTCTTACAGTTCTTGTTCAGCATGAGCCTTATGTTTCGGAAAATGAGTTAAAGGAAGCAGTTATCCAGAAGGTTATCCATGAAGTAGTTCCTGAAGGATTTATAGATGAAAAAACAGATATAGTTATAAACCCTATAGGACGTTTTATTATTGGCGGGCCTATGGCAGATACAGGTTTAACAGGTAGAAAAACTATCGCAGATGCTTATGGAACAGCTGCCCCGTCTGGGGGAAGTGCATTTTCCGGGAAGGATCCTACAAAGGTTGATAGATCTGCTTCTTATATGGCCAGATGGATAGCAAAACATATAGTAGCGTCAAGGTTAGCAAATAGATGCCTTGTTGAGTTGGTTTATGTAATTGGAACAGAATTTCCGATAACTATAGATATAAAAACAGATACCGATATTAATAAAAGTAAGGTTATTAAAAAAATTAAAGAAATTTTTGACCTGTCCCCTGCAGGAATAATAGAGAGATTAAAACTAAGACAGCCTATATATAAGCTTACTTCTTCTTACGGACACTTTGGGAAGGAGTTAGATGAAATAACATGGGAAATTTTAGATAAAGAAATATTAGGAGAGTTAAAAGATGCCACATAACAAACATACTTACAGTTTTGAAGTTTTTAAAGCACTGGTTGAGCTGGAAATAAAGAGAATAGAACGCTATAAAAAGGAAAAGAACTTTTCAATAGCCTTTTTATATGCCCCAAATCTTGCAAAAAGTGTTAAGTATTTTAAAGATATAGATAAAGCAGTTGAGATTTCTTTTCTTATAAGAACAGGTATCCGATCTACAGATGTTGTATCTGAAGTTGAAGATGATTTTGTGTTTTTATTTTTACCTGAAACATCTAAGTTAGAAGCTCAAAAAGTTATAGAGAGGATAAAAAAAGCTCTTCCTGAACTTGAAATTATAGAAGGAGTAGCTACATATCCAGATGACGGGACGACAGAATATGAACTATTTAATAAACTGGTAAAAATAATGAATGAAAAACTTATACCTGTAATAGAGCTTTATACAGAAGAGAAAAAAGAAACATCTTGATTTTAGCAAAATTATTATTATAATAATTAATCTGCTTGGAGGGTTGGCCGAGCGGACGAAGGCGGGTGATTTGAAATCACTTGAGGGTTAACAGCCCTCCGGGGGTTCGAATCCCTCACCCTCCGCCATTATAATTTCTATAGTTTCCCAAAAAAATGGAACATCCCCCACCCTGACAAATCATTAATTATCAATAACCAGAAAGCTATCCCAGACACATTAAAATTTGAATTTTCAGTTTGTCCAAAAAAATGGGACAGTTGGGAAAAATAAATTTCACATTGTGGATATTGGATACTTTTGCTTTGTAATAAAGACTTTTAAA
>CAZHWB010000080.1:0-4058 GCA_964536105.1 uncultured Aquificales bacterium
CTTTATGGATTTTTTGTATGGTTTTTTTCTTTACTGGTTTTGAATTTATTTTTAAATAAACTTGATCTTGATATATCTTTTATCTCTTTCAGGTATACAGACAATGGAGTTTTTAACATTTCAACTTCTTTTGTTTTAGGAATTCCTCTTCTGACTTTTACTTTATTTATTTTCTTCAAACTCTTTTTTAAAGAAAACACCAGAAAGACTTTGAGAAGGGCTTTTTTGTTTAATCTTATTCTTCTATTTTTTTACTTCAGCAACTGTATGGTGGCTGTTTTAGATATAGAAAGATAAATATCACTATATTTTCATATATATCTTTTTAAAATATTCATAAGCTTTAACCGGAGGTAGTTTATGAAAAGATTTATTTTTTTTCTTGCTTTTTTCCTTATGTTCTCTACATTTGCTGTAGCTAAAGAGGCGGTATACAAAACCTATTACGGTTTTCTTCCTATAGGTGAAGTTACCTTTAAGTGGGATAAAAACTACATAGAGATAAAGGGAAGTGTGTATCCATATCTTAAATTTGTTTATGATTACAACTTTGAGTTTAAAGCTGTAGATAACGATTTTTATCTGTATGAAAAGGAAAATAAGAAGGTAAGGGAGTTTAAAAAAGAGGAAATTTACAAGAAAAAACCCTGGTTACCGTTACTTGTAAAGTTTTTAAAAACAAAAAAAGCAGATGAAACATCACCTTTATATCCATATAAGTTAAAGATAGAAGGAAAGAAGTACACTATATATCCTTTAAAAAGTAAAAAAGTATCCAAAATTGTTGTTATTTTTGATGGGGATGAAATATTTCCAAAGGAAATAAGGATTTATGGAAAACATTACATTAAATTAAAAAGAAAACAGCTTAAACCTTAAAATCTGGAAGCTGTTATTACCCTTTTTTCCTTTGGAACAAACTTATAAACAGGAACAAAAAATACTTCTCCTTCTATCTCCTCTGTTGAATAAAGTTTATTCTCTATGGAAAAGGAAGTAAATGCAGATACTACAGCATTTACTTCCCCTCTAAGTTTTCTCCTATCTCTGGAAAGAAAGTTTTCCGGTATATGTATTCCAGATTTTGGAAGATTGTATATTCTCTGCTCTAAACCTTCCCTTGTATATATAGGTAAAAGTTCTTTTCTTACTGCTTCTTTAAAAAACAGATCCGTATCTGTGAAAAGTAATGTTTTTTCATGGATCATACCCTCAAATATCTCAAATTCAAAACTTGATGTTAAGGTATCCTTTAGCTCCAGGAGATTTTTCCATTTTTGTTGAAAATACTTTTTATCTGAGTGATTTATATTAATAGTGAGTATTTTTATTTTTGTATGGTCAAGGAACCAGAATAAACCCTCCTTCCAGTAGTGGCTTATATAGTAGATATTCCTGTTTTTGTCCATTAATGCAACTGTGAACGTTTTATCTGGGTTTATCTCAATTCCTGCAAACATAAAACCTTCCCCTTTTTTTGGGGAAGAATATACGTTCTTTTTTTACTTTTTACTATGATTTACCTTCATATTTAATAACGTTAACCTTTTCCATTGTTATAAGTCCATTTCCCATAACCTCTTCAATTAGAGGTAAAACTTTGTCAATACGGTCTTTTCTGTCTACTATCTCTATTACGATAGGCAAATCCTCTGACAGTGTTAAAAGAGAAGCAGCGTGTATCCTTGAGGAGGCACCATAACCCATTATTCCCCTGAAAACAGTTGCCCCGGCTACGTTGTTCTCTCTACATATTTCAACGATCTTTTTATACAAAAGCTTTCCATCAGCCCTATCTTTTTCCCCTATAAATATTCTTAAAAGAACAGCTTCCCCTTCAATTTTCATCGGAGATACCTCAATATATATTCAAATAACCCTTGCTAATATAAAACCTAAAATACCTGCAGTTATGGAGAAAAGGTTGTTTAAAAGTATATTTGTTATTCCCTTAAGCACTTCCCCATCCTGAAAAAGTGATATAGTTTCGTAGGAAAATGTTGAAAAGGTTGTAAAAGCCCCTAAAAAACCTACAGCAAAAAAGAGCCTCCAAAGTGGATCTATTGATAACTTTTCCAGGGTTAAAACAGTAAAAAATACAAGGATAAATGAACCTAACGTATTTACAAAAAGGGTTCCCAATGGAAAATCTATTCCTACTGTTTTGTTTATAAATGAAGATGTTATGTATCTAAGGAGGGCTCCTAATGCCCCCCCTATCAT
Source organism: uncultured Aquificales bacterium (assembly GCA_964536105.1). Lineage (GTDB taxonomy): Bacteria > Aquificota > Aquificia > Aquificales > Hydrogenothermaceae > JAADDV01. The sequence continues at coordinate 2,224 of CAZHWB010000080.1, forward strand.
AACAGCAATAAATTCCATTTCTTTAACCTTTTAAGAATTGAAGAAGCTGTTCTACTTCCTTTTTGCTCCCTAAAAAAACAGGGGTTCTCTGGTGTATAGAGGTTGGTTTTACCTGAAGGATATCTTCTTTACCTGTTGTAGCTTTTCCTCCTGCCTGTTCAATAAGAAAAGACATAGGAGAAGCCTCATATAAAAGTCTTAGTTTTCCATTTGTATTTTTTTTGTCAGCCGGATAACCAAAGATACCGCCTTTTATAAGTGTCCTGTGGACGTCTGCAACCATAGAACCAATATATCTTGTTGTGTATCCTTCATCTTTCAGGGCTTCAATGTACTCTTTTAGGCCTTCATCAATCCATTTTTTAGCGTTTGCCTCATTAATAGAGTAAATTTTTCCTTTTTCAGGTAATTTCATATCTGGATGGGAAAGTAAAAACATTCCAACGGCAGGATCAAGGGTAAACCCATTTACGCCGTTACCTGTTGAAAAAACAAACATTGTTGAAGAACCGTATATAACATAACCGGCAGCAACCTGCTTGTATCCTTCCTGTAAAAAGTTTTCTTCCCCATCACCAATCCGTTTATGTATTGAAAAAATAGTCCCTATACTTACATTAACGTCTATATTGGAAGAGCCATCTAATGGATCAAAAGCTATAACGTATTTTGCATTTTTTCCTTTTTCAGGGTATATTGGCTCATCTAATTCTTCTGAAGCTAAAGCATAAAACTGCCCACTGTCTGAAAGAAAATCAATCATAATTTCATTAGATAGTTCATCTAACTTCTGGACTTCTTCCCCCTGAACGTTTGTTTTGCCAGCTTTTCCTAAAATTCCTGCAAGCCCGGCTTTCCTGACCTGTGAGGCTATTATTTTTGTAGCAGCTTCTATTGACATTAAAGCCTGTGTTAGGGAACCTGAAGCTTCAGGATGTTTTCTTTCTTCCTCAAGGATAAATCTGTTTAAATCCATTCCAATTTCAGCCATGACAGCCCTCTTTTAGAAGTTTTTAATGACATTATACTTCTTATGTTGTCTATTTTTCAAAAACCTTACCAGAACAACTATAAAAACTCTGCTAATTCTCTTTTTTCAAACTGTAATCCAAACTCACTGTCGTAATCAAAATTTATCAGATATATCTGGTTTCTTGTTTTTGTTGGTGTTATTGCTGTTGGGAGCTGGTCTTTTATTCTAAAAACAGGTAGGCTAAGGGTAAAAGAGTTTAATCTGTTTATACTCAGCAGTCTTTCTTGGTAAGGAATTGATTTGTCTAATGCTTTTTCTATTAAACTTTCTATCTCCTGCTGATTTTCATAAAAAACTGGCTCTGGAATAGTATTTATATTGAGTATTTCTCTAAAGAGCTTCTGGGCTTGGCTTTTACTATCTGCCTGAAAACCATATTCTAAAAGCTCTAAATTGTTTTTGAATTTTTCATAAAATTTTGTGTTTTTTATTTTTTCTTCAGAAAAGATTTCATTCATCAAATTCTGTTTTATTTCTTCTGTTAGCACTTTTTCATCAAAATTTAGTAGAGCTTCCTTTGTAAAAGAAACTATTTCCTTGTTGTAGATTTTTCCTTTGTCAGAGGGTTCTCCCAGTGTTATGTATATATTTGGACTGTCTTTTTCAGTTAAAATCCTCCCTTTTCTTCTGTAAACACGTCCCATTCTCTGGATTAAAGCATCAAATGTTGCTACTTCTGTAAATAAAACATCATAGTCTATATCAAGGGATGCTTCTACAAGCTGGGTTGAAACCCATACTACAGGCATATTTTTGTAAAAATCTGTCTTTATTTGTGCTTCTTTTCCTTTTCTGTCTTTTT
>CAZHWB010000081.1:0-24094 GCA_964536105.1 uncultured Aquificales bacterium
AAGCTGCTGCTGCTTGCGACACAAGAGGATGCTGCTATGATGCTGATAAAACTGCTTACTTCAAAAAATGGGAACCTAACGGAGATGAAGCTTATGTTCCATACATGCTAAATATGAACCAGTTTAGAGTAATAGTATCAAACAACTCTTGCTGGGATGCTGAAATCTACGCAAGGGTATGGGATGAAAAAGGAAGAGTTGTTGACAATGTATACTTAGGAATTGTTAAAGCTAACTCTGTAAAACTCTTATATGGAGATGCAATATTTGCTAAAGCTCAAAGAGAACTTCCAGAACTTGGAAGAGGAACATCTCCACTTTACTCAATGATACTCACAGTAGGTGCTCCTAAGAGAGATGTTGAGTTTGCTGCATACGACAACAGAGCTAACAAAACTAAGATGGTTCCAGTTTACGACTTAGATGCTCATGAATGGACTTACAGAAACGTTCCATTCTACCAAGATATCTTTGAAAAATAATAAAATAACAATAGCCCTCCTGAATGGAGGGCTGACTTTTATAAAAATACTAAAACAAATAAACTACGGGAAGCCCTCAAGGGGGGAAGGGGGGACCTTTTCTTTTTTATTTTAGAAGCACTTCAAGGAATTCCCTTTCAAGTTTAGGTAGTCTCACATTTTTCTGGGTTAAAATATAAAAATCTCTTTTTATTCTAAAATTCTTTATTTTAATCTCTTTTAATAATCCTTTTTTTATACATTCCCTTACAACAAGTTTTGATGCAAAAGCAAGATAATCTGTATGTTTAACAATCTTAGCTATTGCTTTACTACTACCAATTTCTAAGGAAGGGGTAATGTAAATCCCCTTTTCTTTTAAATATTTTTCAACAATATTTCTTGTTCCTGAACCTTTTTCCCTGAAAATATATTTAAAGTTCTTTAGATCTTTGATTTCAAGAACATCAGGAATATTTTTTTTAGCTGATGCTATTAAAATAATTTCATCTGAATAAAAGGGTATTTTTTCAAATTTATTTGATAATATTTCGTCTTCTATCAAACCTATATAAAAGGATTTTGAAAGAATACCCTCTTCCACTTCTTTTGAGTTTCCTATGAAAAGATTAAAGGATATTTCCTTTTTTTCAAGAAAAGAAGCTATTTTTTCCGGTAATAAAAATTCTCCTATTGTAGTACTTGCGCCTACTGTTAATCTTTTTTGAAGATTTTCCTTTAAATTTGTTATTCCTTCTTCCAGCAGAAGATAGTCTTCAATTATTTTTGAGGCATATTTATACAAAATTTTTCCTTCTTCTGTCAGCAAAACTTTCTTTTTATCCCTTTTAAAAAGAACAACTCCAAGATAATTTTCCAGTTTTTTTATCTGCAAAGTTACAGTTGGCTGGGATAAAAAAAGAAGTTCTGCTGTTTTTGAAAAACTTCCTGTGTCTGCTACAGTTTTAAAGATTTTAAGTTTATGGTAGTCTAAAACTTCCATCAGGTTGTATATTCCGCATTTATTTCAACATATTTATAGGTTAAATCACAGGTATAGTACGTCCAATCTTTCTCGCCTCTACCCAGGTAGATATCAATTGTTACCTCTTTATTTTTCTTTAAATACTCCTGAGCTCCATCTCTATCAAAATCTAATGGTTCTCCACTGTACAAAAGAAAATCCCCAAGGTAGAGTTTTACCTTAGAAAAGTCTATATCAAGATGAAGCTGACCAACTGCTGATAAAATTCTTCCCCAGTTTGGATCGTTTCCAAACATTGCTGTTTTAAAAAGATTTGATAAAGCTATTGCCTCACCTACAGATTTTGCTTCTTCCCTGTCTTTTGCTTGATGGACATTTATCTGAATTAGTTTTGTTGCACCTTCCCCATCCTTTACAATCATCTTAGCCAGTTCCGTTGCTACCTCTAGAAGCTTTTTGGCAAAGTAATTTTTATTATTTTCATTTATCTCTACATCAGCCTCCCCTGTTGCAACAACAAGGAAGCTGTCGTTTGTACTTTCGCATCCATCCACATCTATTGAGTTAAAACTCCTTTCAACAACAATCCTGGTTGCTCTGTCAAGTAAGTCCTTGTCTATTTTTACATCGGTAAAGATATATGCAAGCATAGTTGCCATATTTGGATGGATCATCCCTGCCCCTTTTGCTATACCTTTTATATGAAACTTCTTCCCATTTATTTCCCCTGTTGTTTCATAAAACTTTGGAAAACTGTCTGTTGTGGATATAGCCCTTGCTGCCAGTTCAAGATCCAGATTTTCCATATTCTCTACAGCTTCTTTTATTCCTTTTTCAACCTTTTCCATTGGAAGTTGAACACCAATAACCCCCGTTGAAAAAACGAGAACCTCCTCCTTTTCTATATCAAAACCTTCAGCTACAAATTCAGCCATTTTTTCAGCATTTTCTAATCCTTTTTTTCCTGTGGCTGCATTGGCGTTTCCACTGTTTACAACAACTGCAGATATTTCCTCCTGTATTTCCCTTACCATCCTGTCGTATAAAACAGGTGCAGCTGCAAGGGAGTTCTGGGTTAAAACAACAGAATATGGAGAAGGGGGAAATTTTAAAACCAGTATATCGTAATCCCCTGAAGGTTTTATTCCAGCTTTAGCTACACCCATTTTAATATCCATTTATATTCCCCTTAAGCAATATCTATATCATCAAAGCCACCAAAATCAAAACCAGAATCATCAAAACCTATATCTGTGTCTGAAAAATCCGCAAAACCAATATCTGGTTCAATACTTTCCTGGGCTATCTCATCAAGATTTTGGTCAATATCTTCAAGTTTTTGATCAATTTCTGATATTTCCTGAGATAATTCATCTAATTTGCTTTCTATCTGACTTAAATCTTCCTCTGATACTCCAACATTTTTTGCCACATCACCTGGGGATACGTCATTATTAAACAGCAGATTAAACAAGCTCATTCCTGCAAAACTTCCAAGTAGTGAGCTTAAAAATCCTGTCCCAAATCCTCCAAAACCTGATGATACCTGCTGTGGTTGGGCCTGTTGCTGGTAATTTTGGGTATTTTGTTGGGGTATCTGTTCATCTTTACTTTTATCGGCTAAAACTTTCATCTCAAGTTTTGTTACCCTCTGGTCTAACTCATCAACCTTTTTTACAACTTTATCCAGCACAATAGCCATTTTTTTTAGGGTGTTTTCTATGTTTTGTGCCATTTTAATCCTCCTGTGATAGAATTTCTTCTTTTAAAAGATTTTTCATCTTTAAATTCATAAGATTTTCAGAACGTCTTGAGAAATATCCAAAATCCCACAGTTCTATAAACTCGTCTAAAAAACCCTCATAATCATAATAAGATATGTTGTAATTATCTTTTCTCAATGGCTTCTCCTTTAGCTGGGATAGTAAATTCTGGAGAATATTCTTTTCCTGAAAGGCAGGTCTGTAAGGGATTGATTTTCTTATACCGTAAAAACCTTCAGTTGTTCCCTCTTCCTCAAACCACAGGGAAGAACCAACTGCGATATTGGAAGATAAAGCAAGGCCATCATTAAAAGGTGTTATAACAGCTGTTGTTTTTAGCTTCATAAATATCTCTTTCATCTTTTCTTCTTCTATATGGTGAACAATATCCTCCCCTATTAAAATAATATGCTCAAGTACCCCTTCTTCTATTTTTTTGAATATATCAGGCAGGTAGTACAGCTTTTCAATATTATTTATAACACCAAAAGCATTTCTTTCCTGGGGAAGGATTAAAACTTTAGCTTTTTTTTGCTTGTATAACTTTCCTAATTTTTTCCCAAAAAGATAAGCCTTTTCCCCTTTTAAAGAGGTAGTGGAATAAACAACTAAAGTATTTTCATCTATATCTGCAAAAGATACTATACGTTTTCTTAAAAGCTCCTTATTTTCAATATTTTTGTATATAGGGTTAAATTTTTTCAGCTTATCTAAAAATCTTCCCATATAATATATTTTTTTATCTTTACCTATCTCTCTACCCTCAAAGTAGCTTTTCTGGAAAAAGTAAGTTAGTACAGGATTTATGTTAGCTATATCATTACCAAGGACAACTATCTTCTCCGAGTTATGTATATCTTCTTCAGTTGGAAGAACATACTTTTCTCCTGTTTCTTCTTCAAATCCATGAAGGGTAGGAAGGGTATCCAATGTTACAGTTGATGTCAAAAATACACCTGTTTTATCTGCAATATTCTCTAATATCTTTAAACTTTCATTTGTTGAATAAGGAGATACAACTATCGCCGTTTTTTCTGGATAACTGTCAAGTATGTTAGCTATTTCTTTAATCCCTTCTTCTACTGATATTGATACGCCGTTTTTTAAGCCTCCTGAAAGCCTGTTTTTGTTGTAGATATCGTAACCTAAGTAAGCACCTGTACATATCTGAAGATCCGCTGTTGAACGTATCCTATATATTTTTTGACCATCGTGATCTATAGCTATAGGACACTGCATAGAACACATTCCGCAATATGAAACAGTTTCCTTTAAAAGCCACGGCCTTGCATTAAATTTAAAAGGTTTAAAAATGATTGCCCCAACAGGGCATATATCAACACAAAGACCGCAAAACTCACATGAGCTTTCAGTATCCATAGGTTTTTTATCAGGGGATATTAATATGCCAAATCCCCTTTCTTCCTGAAATAATGTTGAAGAACCGTTTACATTTTCACATACACTGATACATCTTAAACACAGCACACATCTATTTGAAATAAACTCAAAAAAATCACTTTCCCAGTCTTCTTCAGGTCTTATCTTATCAAAGGGAGTTATCCCCTCATAAGGATTTTTCTGGGGGCCATAATATGTTCCCCAGTTTTGAAGATCACATTCCCCTGCTTTATCACACACAGGACAATCTAAAGGATGTCTTGTAAAAAGCATCTCAAGTATAAAACGTCTATCTTTTAATACTTCTTCATTTTCTGTTTCTATTTCCATCCCGTCATAAACTTTTGTTCCACAGGCTATTATCGGGGATTTCCATTTCTTATCCCAAACAAGGCACATTCTACATCCGCCAAATATTGGAAGCTTATCATGGTAGCAAAATGTAGGGATAAGTTTATTTAATTTTTTTGCTGCCTCAAGAACTGTTGTTCCCTCAGGAACTTCAATAGAAATTCCGTCTATTGTAACTTTTACCTTTTTCATTTAATGCTCCAGATAAGGGAAAATAAAGAAAATTATACCAATTATATAAAGCTAAACTTACAAAAATTTTACGAAAGTAAAGATGATATTTTTTCCATACTTCCTGTAAGTATAAGTATTCCCACTAAAATCAGTAAAAGACCTCCTATGATCTCTATTAAAAGGAAGTACTTTCTCATAAAATTGAAAAACTTGAAGAACTGGTTTATGGCAAAGGCTGTTATGATAAAAGGAATTCCAAGCCCCATTGAGAAGGCAAACAACAATACAATTCCCTGCATTACTGTTTCCTGTTGAGATGCATACAGCAGTATAGCTCCCAGTATAGGACCTATACAGGGCGTCCAACCAAATGCAAAAGCTACGCCGACAATAAAAGCTCCTATAACCCCTGGAGGTTTCTTTTTTACCTCTGTTGTTTTTTGCCTATATAAAACCCTATATCCTCCAAAATAGTAAAACACATAGAGTAAAGCCGTCAAAACGATAAGAAGAAAGAAATCATTAAAAATGTCCTTTGTTGTAAAGTAGCCGTATCCATATAAAGCCAGAGACACAACTGCTATAAGACCAAGCCAGAATTTTATTTTTTCCGACTGGAATATCCCTGTAAAATGGATACCTAAAAGAATAACAAGTAAGGCTGCTATTTTAGATATAATTTCTTTATATTCCTGGAGCATCTGCCCAACGGCTGTTGAAGCTGCCCCTAAAGCAGTAAAAACAATGGAAAATCCTATAACAAAGGCCACTGCCGAGTAAACAACCTTCCAGTCAAATTTTTTGTCTGCTGAAGCCTCACTTACAGAAATCCCTGATATATAGGCTATATAACCGGGGATAATAGGAAGAACGCAAGGAGATAAAAATGCTATAATACCTGCCAAAAAGGCAGCCCACACAGAGACATTCTCAACCATGATTATTTTTCCCCTAAGAATTTATCTATATATTTCTCTAACTTTTTTAAAGATCTGCTACCATAAAGTATTTTACCAATTGTTAAATCTTTTCTGAGAATATAAATAATGGGTGTACCTATTATCCTGTATTTTGACTTTATTATACTATTTCCGATTAAAACAGGTAGATCAAATCCCCATTCTTCTTTAATTTTTTTTATTTTCCTTATATCTTTCTCGTTTATGACAATAGCAAAAAATTTGACCGGTTTATCTTTGTATTTTTCTGCAAGCAGGGAAATCTCTGGGAGCTCCTTCCTGCATGCTCCACATGTTGTTGACCAGAAGATAAGAAAAACAACATTTCCTTTTAATTCTTTAAGTTTTACAACACTGCCCTTTTCATCCTTAAGCTCAAAAGGATAAGCTTTTAACCCTTTACTAAAAGAAGATACGCTTATTGAAAGTATGATAAAGAATATGCCCAGCCAACGCATAATTTTACCTCTCTTAAATTTATTGATAATTATTACCAGTAATTACTTTCTAAAGTATGATTTTGGCTATAAAAATACTAAAATAGACTACATAAAATCTAAAAAGCAAAAACATACTAAAGGAAAAGGGATGAAAATTCTGGCAAAAATAAAAAGATTTGATGGAAAAAAAGAGTATATAGATGAATTTGAAGTTCAGATAGAAGACAGGACTACAGTACTTGATGTTCTAATAGGTATAAAAGACTATCAGGATCCATCTTTATCTTTTAGAGTACAGTGTCGGGCTGCGATATGTGGAACATGTGCTGTAAAAATAGGAGAGCAGCACTATCTTGCCTGTAAAACAAAAGTAAAGGATGTTGTTCAAAATGGTGAACTTTTTATTGAACCTGCAGCTAATCTGCCTGTAGTAAAGGATCTTGTTGTTGACCAAAAGATATTCCTAGATAAACTGAAAGATGCTAAAAGCTGGTTCGTCCCTAAAGAACCTTTTGAGCCTGTTTATCCAGATGAGTTAAAAGAGTTTGATAAAGAAACAGACTGTATACTATGTGGTATTTGCTATTCTATGTGCCCTGTATTTCAAACTGACCAAAAATTTGGGGGACCTATAAACTTTGTAAAAATCTACAGATTTTGGAAAGACAAAAATGATGCTTTAAAAGATGAAAGGATTGTTCTGGCGGAAAAAAATCATATAACCAGCTGTATACATTGTAAGTACTGCACATTTTCATGTCCAAAAGAGATACCTGTAGAACAGGACATTATGAAAATTGAATTTTATGGAAAACAAAAAGGTATTATAAAACAGCAGGAAGATTTTGGATTTGGATCAGGATTTTCTACTCCTTTTGGATTTTAAGATTTTTTAGATAGGGAGTAAAACCTGTAAAAGGCTCCCTTTTTCTTTAGAAGATCTTCTACTTTACCCTCCTCTATTATTTTTCCATGTTCCATAACAACAACCCTGTTTACCATATCTAAAATTTGAAGTCTGTGGGTTATCATAATTACTGTTTTTTCCTTAAAAAATGTTTTGATTTCTTCCATTACATACTCTTCTGTTTCCACATCTAGAGCAGATGTCCCTTCATCAATAATGATGATGTCCGGATTTTTTAAGAATATCCTTGCTATAGATATTCTCTGTCTTTCCCCTCCAGAGAGTTTTGAACCCCTTTCTCCAAGTACAGTATCAAGGCCCTTTTCCCACTTAAAAACAAAATCAGCTTTAGCTTTTTTTAGGGCTTCTATAAGTTCTTCATCTGTTGCATCAGGCTTTGCAATAAGAAGGTTGTTTCTAAGGGTATCATTAAATATAAAAACATCCTGGGAAACCATTCCTATATGTTTCCTTAAAGAAGACAAAGAGTACTCCTTAAGTTCCAGATTATCTATTAGAACCTCCCCCTGATAATTTTTTACAATGCCAGGAAGAATTTTTACAAGTGTGGATTTTCCTGAACCTGTTAGACCAACAATTCCTATTTTTTCTCCCTTTTTGATAGAAAGGTTTATACTGTCTAATATCAGGCTATTTCCAATCCTTAGGGAAACATCTTTATAAATTATTTCTTTTTTTAAACCATTGAAAGTTTTCCCTGTTTCCTTTTCCTGGGGAAGTTCCAGAACAAAAATTAATCTATCTACCACCGGGGAAAGCCCCTTAAGATTTACAATACCCCTCTGGAGTATCTGAAGGGAGTTTACAAGTATAAGAACACCCCCCAGAAATGAAAAAAAATCCCCTGGGGTTATTTCCCCTTTTATAATCCTGAAGCCCCCATAAAATATAATCCCTGCCGTTGCAGTATAGGCGATAATTTCCACAGAAGATAAATAAAGGGTCTCATAAAGTCTATTTTTCTTTTCCCTTTTATACAGCTGTTCATTTATCTTTTTGAAAATTTTGTAAAAAATCTCTTTACTAAAAAGCTTTACAACCTCAAATCCTGTTATAATCTGATTCAAATGCTGGGTATACTCAGCATAACTTTCCTGTAATTTTCTGGAGTATCTTTTTCTCTTTTCACCAAAATAACCAAGGGCAATACTTAAAAACGGAACTGCAAAGAGAAAAATTAAAAACATCTTCCAGTCCCTATAGATAAGAACCATCACTATACCAATAACTGTAAATGTTTCAGTAATAACATTTGTTCCTATAGTAGATGTTATCTGTGTAAATCTTTCCAGATCATTTGTAAACCTGCTTATTATTTCCCCTGCTGGATTGTTGGAAATAAAGGAAGGCTCACTGTTTAACAGCTTTTTATAGAATTTTTCCCTGAGTTTTTTAACTCCTTTAAGTATCACAAGGGGATAAACAAAATCCTTTAGAAAGAAACCAACTTGCTTTGCTGCTGCAAGAATAAGAAGAACTAAAACAACAAATAAAAGACTGTTAAAATCTTTTGCTATAAATACATCATCAATAACATTTTTTATGATGTATGCAACCCCTGCTAAAGCCCCTGATTCTAAAATAGAACCAATTAAAGCAAGTAAAAAAAGTCCCCAGTAATCCTTATAAACATTAAAAAGAAATAACAGACTTTTTTTCTCCATTATCTTTCATAGAGCCTCAAGATGTTTCCCCGTAAATCATAGGTTTTTATAAGTTTAAAAGGTTTCTCTTCACAGGTTAACAGATATTTCCAGTTCTTTGTATACACAGATCTTTTAACAGGTTTTTTCCTTATAAAGTCCAGATAAACAGCCACTGACTTTTCAGGCTTACAGTCAAAAGCTATTTCTTTCTTTATATCAATAGTTTGGGCAATATCGTAAGCTGCTTTCTTTCTGGAAGCTTTTTTCTCCATTAAAACTGGAAAACCTACAAAACCTAAAGCAAAACGCATAACTATCAAAAATAAAGATGTATATAAAAATCCCTTTATAAGTTTTTCCCTTTTAAAAGAAAACAGAACATAAGAAAATACAACCGCTAAAACAGGAAATAAAGGAATAACATATCTCCCTCTGCTTCCTACAGATAGTATATAAGGCAGGTAGTTTATAAGCACAGAGATTATAAGAAGCTTTACTTCAGATGGTATAAATATTTTATCTTTTCTGTACAACAAAAAGCCTAAAAGAACAAATAAACTTCCCGGAAGAAGCTGTTTGAAGTTTAGAATTGGATAAGATATAAGATGGGATATAAATTTTGATATATCTTTTGAGCCTTCAGCCCTTACGATACTTTCAAAAAATAAAGTCTGGATGTACCTTTGGGGATCAGCAGTATTCAATATCCATATTAGGGGAACGGCAAGGGCAACCAATCCAGCTACCCAGACATCAGGGGAAAAAAGCCTTTTCCATTCCTTAAAGAAAACAATAAAAGAGATATACGTCAGACCAAAAAAGACATATGCCGGAAATCCCTTCAGTAAAAAAGCAATCCCAGCAACAAACCCGGCAAGAATAATAAACACCTTTCTTTTTTGTATAAAACCAAAGAAAAGAAGATTAAACATAAGGAAAATAAAAAAACCCAGTGTAACATCTATTTCAGCAAGATAACCATACCAGAAAAGAATGTCTATAAAAGTCACATACATAAGGGAGGAAAAAACAGATATTAACCTGTTTTGAAAAAGTCTAAAACTAAAAGTGTATATAAGAACCGCCGTTAAAAAGAGAAAAAATATACTGACTGACCTTGCTGTAAGCTCAGTCCAGGGTATAACATAGGAAGCGTAGATTATAAACCAGTTAAATAGGGGAGGCTTATTAAAGTATAAATCCCCTAAAAATGTAGGCTGTAAAAAATTACCTCCATAGGACATTTCATAAGCAACAATAGTTCTTAAAGACTCTTCTCCCCTAAATTCATACAGATTTATATTTGGAAACAAAGATAAAAAAGCCAGTATTATGAGAAAAATGGAAACCTTAAATTTATCCTGAAAAAAAGTACCCACCGTTAGCAGTTACCTCTGTAAATTTCTTCAAGAACTTCTTTAGCTCCCTGATTAAGTAATTTCTGGGCAAGATTTCTTCCAAGCTCCTCACTTTTATTAATATCCCCTATAAGTGTATCTCTGAAGATCCTCTTTCCTTCCAGATCAGAAATAAACCCTGTGATTTTCAACTTCCCTTCAACAATTTCACTATAACCTGCTAAAGGGACCTGGCATCCTCCTTCAAGGGTTTTTAAAAATGCCCTTTCCGCTGATGCCCTTATCTGGCTTTCCTTATGGTTCAAAACAGAAACAATCTCAATAACCTCTTTATCATCAAGTCTTGCCTCAATACCTAAAAATCCCTGGGCAACAGCAGGTATTATATAATCTGTATCAAAAACCTCTTTTACCTTATTTTCAAGTCCCAGTCTTTTTAATCCTGCATAAGCCAGGATAATACCATCATACTGCCCTTCTTCCAGTTTTCTTATCCTTGTATCTACATTTCCCCTCAGGTCCTCTATTTTTAAATCTCTCCTTTTAACCATAATTTGGGCCTTTCTTCTTAAGGAGCTTGTCCCTAAAACAGCTCCTTCCGGCATTTCTTCTAAAGAACTGTACTTAACAGATAAAAAAGCATCCCTAGGGTCTTCCCTTTCTGTGATAGCAACAAGACCTAAGCCTTCTGGAAAATACGTAGGAACATCTTTAAGGGAATGAACAGCTATATCTACCTCCTTTCTAAGGATAGCCTCTTCAATCTCTTTAACAAAGAGACCCTTTCCTCCTACCTTTGCAAGGGGAACATCTAAAATTTTATCTCCTTTTGTAACTATCTTTACCAGTTCAACTTCAAGGTCAGGAAAATGCTTCTTTAACTGGGTGGCAACGTAATTAGCCTGCCAAAGGGCAAGCTTACTTTTTCTTGTTCCAATTCTTATTTTCATCCTAAACCTCTTTTATTTTTTCAAATGATGGGATCTGGGGATAAGGAAAACCAGATATATACTCAGCATCATTTTCTCTAACAATTCTGATTACCTTAAAACCTGCTTTAGCTGCTGCTTCTATCTCTTCAGGATTGTCAGATAAAAAAAGTATTTCTTCTGGTTTTAAGCCTATTTCCTCTGATATCTTTTTATAAGATTCAGGGTCCTTTTTACTTCCGATTTTTGTATCAAAGTGTCCTTTAAAGAAGTTTAAAATATTTCCGTATTCTGTATGGGAAAAAAACAATTTCTGGGCTTTTACAGAACCAGAAGAGTAAATATACATAGGGATACCCTTTTCCCTCCAGCTGAGGATTTTTTTATAAGCATCTTCGTAAAGGGGAGCTTTTATTTTTCCTGAAACAAACCCTTCTTCCCAGATATACCCTTGAATATCCTTCAGGGGAGTTATTTTTTTATCCTCATCTATCCATTTCTTTAACAAAGAAATTATTTCATCTAAAGATAAATCCCTTCCTTCAAGTTTTTTAATATCATCTAAAATTTTTCTTATCTCCGGTTTATCTTTATTTTCCTTTATAAACTCTTCTAATTTTTCCCTTGAATAGGGAAATAAAGTTTCTTTTACAAATGAAATTGGGGCTATAGTTCCTTCTATATCAAGTAAAACACCTTTTATCATCTGTATCTCCCTTTTTTATAACATTAAAGCAGATTTTTTATGTATCTTTCTACAACCTCGTTCTTCTGGGTTCCAAACATCTTTTTATAAGGCTTTAAATCCTTATCAACAATAAGTATCATTGGAACGCCTATAACCCTATACTTGTATATAATTTTTCTGTCTGAAATTAAAACAGGAATATCAAACTTCCACAGTTTTTTTGTTTCCTTTATATCATCTATGTCCCTGCTGTCTACAACTACAGCATAAAAGTTAACTTTTCCTTTGTATTTCTTATAAAGCTCGTTAATATGGGGAAGCTCCCTTCTACAGGAATGGCAGTTTATCCCCCAGAAGATTAAAACAGACGGTTTTCCCTTTAAATCATCCCTTTTTACAATTTTTCCATCCTCACTTTTAAGGGAAAAATCAGGGATAAGGTTTTCCCCAAAGGATAATCCTACCAAAAGTAAAACCGCAAACAAAGATAAAACCTTTTTCATGATAATCCCCTTTTATTTTTATTGTGGAAAAATATATTATCAGTTTAACAGTAATATTGTGAAATGGGGATAAAGTGAATATAAGGAAATCTTTAGAAAGATTAGAAGAAAAATTTCTTCATCCAAAAGCAGCAAAAAGTATAAATGCCACAAGGGATAAAAAAGAAGAGGAATGTTTAATAAGAACATCTTTCCAACGGGATAGGGACAGAATTATACATTCAAAGGCCTTTAGAAGACTCAAACATAAAACTCAGGTTTTTCTATCTCCAGAAGGGGATCACTACAGGACAAGAATGACCCACACCTTAGAGGTTTCCCAGATAGCACGGACTATAGCAAAAGCTTTAAAACTAAATGAAGATCTTGTGGAGGCTATCTCTTTAGGACACGATCTTGGACATACCCCGTTTGGACATGCAGGGGAGTTCATATTAAAGGAAGGGATTTCATACCACCACGCAAAACAGAGCTTAAGGGTTGTTGATAAATTGGAAAATGAAGGAAAAGGACTAAATCTGACAGTTGAGGTTAAAGACGGGATTTTAAAACACAGTAAAGGTAAATCTCCCCTTATTTCAGAAAACAATATGCCTAAAACCCTTGAAGGGCAGATAGTTCGTATTGCAGATAAAATAGCTTATATAAACCACGATCTTGAAGATGCAGTAAGGGGAAAGCTTATAAAAGAAACAGATATACCGGAAGATATTCGAAAAATACTCGGAAATACAAAATCTGAAAGAATAACTACCCTTGTGGTAAGTGTGATAAACACAACAATAGAGAACAACTACAGCTACATACTAATGGAAGAAAAAGTTTATAAGGCTATGTACAAATTAAGGGACTGGCTTTTTGAACATGTTTATTTTGCCCCTGAAGTAAAAAAAGAGTTAGATAAAGGAAAGGGTATAGTAAAGGCCTTATTTGAATACTATCTGGAACATCCAGAGGAAATTCCTTTTTATGAAAAATATCTTTCTCTATGGGGTTCTTACGATAAAGTACAGGCATCTGTAGATTATGTGGCAGGTATGACTGACAGATATGCAATCAGGAAGTACAGGGAGCTATTTATACCAAAAAACTGGTATATTTGATCTTAACCTATGTCAATGATACACAAAAAAAGCAGAAGCAGTTTTATAAAAGGGATTTTTTATTTTTGAATAGGAGATAAAAATGGGAAAAGTTTATCTCGTTGGGGCCGGCCCAGGGGATCCTGAACTTTTAACAGTAAAAGCATACAAGCTTATACAAAAAGCGGATGTTATTTTATATGACAGGCTTATAAACCCGGAAATTTTATTTTTAGCAAAACCAGCATGCCAGCTTATATATGTTGGAAAAGAAGATGGAAAACATATCCTTGAGCAGGACAAAATAAATTTCCTTCTTTATGATTATGCAAAAAATAATGAAATTGTAGTTCGTTTAAAAGGGGGAGATCCTTTTGTATTCGGAAGAGGAGGGGAAGAAGCCCAATTCCTTGCAGAAAAAGGAATTCCTTTTGAGGTTGTTCCAGGTATAACCTCAGCGATATCCGTTCCTGCATATGCTGGAGTACCTGTAACCCACAGAGGTGTAGCATCATCCTTTGCTATTGTAACAGGGCATGGACATAAGGGGCAGTTTCCCGATATAAACTGGGAAGCCCTTGCTGGAATAGACACCCTTGTTTTTCTTATGGGTGTTGCAAACAGACAAAAAATAGCTGAAAACCTGATAAAGGCCGGCAGAAATCCAGACGAACCGGTTATTTTTATAGAAAAAGGAACAACAAGGGAACAAAAATCTGTTGTTTCAACATTAAAAGAGGTAGCAGAAGGAAAAACAACCGTTTATTCACCGGCTATATTTTTGGTAGGGGAAGTTGTAAAGCTAAGAAAAAAGACAAACTGGTTTGAAAAAATACTTGAAGAAGTAGAAATATGATCACATGCCCTATCCTCCTTAAAATAATAAACCTCCCTTCAGGGAGGGCTTTTAAAGGAGAAAAAAAATGGAAGGACTGCTTGAAATAGAGAAGATTATTCTAAAGGAAGTACAGGAAGGACTGCCTCTACATAAAAGGCCCTTTTTAGAGATAGGAAAAAAATTAGATTTAGATGAAAAGGAGATTATAGAAACTTTAAAAAGATTAAAAGAGGAGAAGATTATAAGACAGATATCTCCTATATATGACACAAAATCTTTAGGATATGAAAGTTCTTTAGTTGCATTTAAAACAAAGGAAATAGAGAAAACTGCAGAACTTATTAACAGCCATCCAGGGGTAAGTCATAACTACGAAAGGACAGATGATTTTAATCTGTGGTTTACAATAGCCGTTCCACCTGATAGTAAATTGGGATTAAAAAAAACCATTGAGATATTGGCAGAAAAAACAGATACACAGGATTTTGTAATACTGAAAACACAAAAGCTTTTTAAAATCGGGGTGAAGTTAACATTTTCAGATGCAAAGGAAAAAGAAAAAATAGAAAAAAAGAAAAAGAATAAAAAGACAGATTACTCCCTTACTGAGGAAGATAAACAGATAATAAAGATAACCCAGGAAGATATACCACTGGAAGAAGAACCTTTCAAAAAAATGTCTGAAAAACTGGGAATGACACAGGAAGATATTATAAAAAAGCTGAAGATATTCAAAGAAGCTGGAATTATGAGAAGGTTTGCAGCAATCCTGTATCATAGAAAAGCAGGCTTTAAAGCAAACGGCATGACAGTCTGGAAAGTACCTGAAGAACTTGTTGAAGATGTAGGATACAAACTTGCATCATTTAAAGCCGTTTCCCACTGCTATCAGAGGACGACAAATGAAAAATGGCAGTACAACATTTTTGCAATGGCACATGCCCAATCAAAGGAAGAACTGGAAGATCTTGTTAAAGAAATGTCAAAGGAAACAGGAATAAAAGACTACAAGGTACTGTATTCAACGAGGGAGTTTAAAAAAAGAAGAATTAAGTATTTCAGTGATGATTTTTATAAATGGGAAGAAGATATCAACAACGCTTAAAGTCCCTCAGGCTTTTAAACAGTAAAATATGATCGTTTTCTTCCCTTTTATACGTCTTTCGTTTTTAAATCCACTGGCTATAAAATTGAAAAACACCTTTTTTTCAGATAAACTATTTTTTTGCTAAATTTTACAAATGGAGGAAGAAATGCACGCATTAATAAGGGAAATAGAAGAAGCATATTTACCAAAAGACTTTCCTGAGTTCAGAGTAGGGGATACAGTTAAGGTTCATGTAAAGGTAAAAGAAAGAAACAAAGAAAGGATACAGGTTTTTGAAGGTGTTGTTATTAGAATATCTGGAAGTGGAACAGGAAAAACATTTACAGTGAGAAAAGAATCTTACGGAGTAGGTATTGAAAGGATTTTCCCTTACGCATGTCCTTCCATAGATAAAGTTGAGGTTACAAAAAGAGGTAAAGTTAGAAGGGCTAAGCTCTACTACCTTAGAGAAAGAAGAGGTAAAGCTGCTAAGATTAGAGAAATCAAGGAATGGGAAATCAGAAAGAGAGCAGAAGAATCTGCAGCCGCTAAGGAAGCAAAAAATAAATAAATGCTGGAGATTGAAAACTCTTTATACCTCAAAGGCTACAGCCGTATAGTAGGAATTGATGAAGCAGGCAGGGGACCTCTGGCTGGTCCAGTGGTTTCCGCTGCTGTTATATTCCCAAAAGATATAACCCCATTTTTAACAAAAGATTCCAAAAAACTATCTGAAAAGCAGAGAAAGTCAGCATATAAAGAGATAAAAGAAAAAGCCCTTGCCGTAGGTATTGGTATTGTATGTAGCGAAGAAATAGATAGGATAAATATTTACAATGCAACCAAACTCGCAATGAAAAGGGCATTAGAAGATTTAAAAACAGATTATGACTTTATAATTACAGATTACGTAAAATTTGATCCTTATCCCCACATATCTATCAAAAAAGCCGATGAGAAAAGTTTATCTGTTGCCGCAGCATCTATTATTGCAAAGGTCTTTAGAGATGAAATTATGAAACAGTTTTCCCGTATATATCCCCATTCATTCCATAAACACAAAGGATACCCAACAAAACTTCACAAAGAGGAAATAAAAAAATTTGGTCTAACACCAATTCACAGAAAATCCTTCAAAATATGACATCTTAAATATCAAAATAATAATATAATATTTAGGACAGCAAAGCGTTTAAAGGAGGATACCATGGGTACAGAACTTCTTCTGGCTATCATCATTGGAGCTGTAATGCTTGTTCTTATGGTAATAATGTTCCTTATGGGATTTAAGGAGGCCTTAAGGACAAAAGTTGTTGATCCAATAAAAATAGAAGAATTCTATGCAGGGGAAGGTTGGGATGACGACACATTAAGGGCTTATGAAATTATTTTAGAGAAACTACATAGAGAACTTAACGATGAAGAACAAAGGTACTTTATGGAGCTTGTTGAAGAAGGATATAAAGGAGATTTATTAGTAAGAAAATTCCTGGAATTTTCAAGGCAGTTTAAAGAACACCATTAATAAAGGAGGTTTTTAATGGCTTGTAAGGAGTTAGAAGGAAAGCTGGCATTTATTACCGGTGGAAGCAGAGGAATAGGAAGAGCCATAGCTTTAAAGTTAGCTGAAATGGGAGCAGATGTAATTATAAACTACTACAAAAATAAAGAGAAAGCAGAGGAAGTAGTAAAAGAGATAGAAAGTAAAGGCGTTAAAGGGTATGCTATCCAGGGGGATTTTGGGAAAAAAGAAGATATAGACAGGGCGTTTGATGAAATAAAGGAGAAGTTTGGTTATTTAGATATATTTGTGAGTAATGCTGTTGCATCTGGAAGGGAGGTTGTTGGTGGATTTGCTCCATTTTTAAGACTAAAAGAGAGAGGAACAAGAAGGATATTTGATATAACAGTTATGGGATTTATCTGGGCTACACAGAAGGCTGTACCTTTAATGGAAGGAAGAAAAGGGAAAATTATAGCCATATCTTCAACAGGAACAAGGGACTACATGCCAAACTACGCAATCCACGGAGCTGCCAAGTCAGCCCTTGAAGCACTTGTGAGATACGCTGCAGTTGAGTTTGGGGAAAAAGGAATAAATGTAAATACCGTTTCTGGTGGTCCCATTGACACAGAAGCTATACAGCTGTTTCCAAACTATGAAGAGGTAAAAGAAGGGACTATAAAGCTAACACCCCTTGGCAGAATGGGGATGCCGGAGGATATAGCTGGTGTTGTAGGATTTTTATGTACCGATGATGCCCAGTGGATACAAGGGCAAACAATTGTTGTTGATGGAGGATTATCATTAGTCAGGGGGCGCTAATTTTCTGTAAGCCCCTTTTTCAGAATATCTGACATGTAGTTTATGGTCATTGAAATATTTTTTATGCTTTTTTGGAGATCTGTTCCTACAAATTTCAGTTTCATCGGATCTTCTATAAACCCCTCAAATTCCAATAAAACATCCGCAAGATAATCAACAATATGTTTATCATATATGGTAATCTCATCAGCAAAATAAGGTAGATTTTTTTCAACAGAAGGAAGGGTAAAAAGGATCCATGCAATGGTTTCTGAAGCAAGTATGGATATACTCCGTAGTGTATCTATACTTTCAACTTCCTCAAGAAAGTCCATTATATTTACAGTTTTTTTCAAACTTTTTGAAAATCTATCAAGAATTATAGCTGTATCCTCAAGGGATACATCTTCCTTTTTTGATACTATGCTATTAACCTTATTTTTCTGGGAGTGTATATAACTCTCCAGATCCCCTAAAAGAAGTTCTATATAAATACTTCCTTCCATTTTAGTCTCTCGTAATATATTTTTGAATCATATTTCTTATTTTCTTCATAGTTTTTGTATGTATCTGGGAAATTCTTGATTCTGTAAGTCCAAGAACCTCTCCTATCTCTTTCATAGAAAGTTCTTCATAGTAATACAGGGTGATAACAAGTCTCTCCCTTTCATTTAACTTAGATATTATATCAGACAAAATTCTTTTCAATTCTTCCTCTTCCACATACTTATCAGGGGTATCATCATTTATAGAAATAATCTGCCATAATTTTGTTGTAGAATCATCATCAGTTCCAACTGTTGAGTCTATTGATACAAATCCACTGTTTGCTATTTTTTCAGCATATTTCATATATTCTTCAACAGATATACCAAGATACTCCGCAATTTCCTCAGGGGATGCTTCTCTTCCAAGCTTTTGTTCAACCTCAAGTACTGCATTTTCAATATGTCTTGCCTTCTGTCTTACATTTCTTGGAACCCAGTCCAATTTTCTAAGGGAGTCTATTATCTGTCCTCTAATTCTTATTTCTGCGTATGTAGAAAGTTTTACCCCTTTACTTGGATCATACTTTTCAATTGCATCAATTAAACCAAGTACACCTGTATTTACCATATCCTCCTCCGAAACTGTAGCCGGCAGATTTTCCTGCTTTAAATTCTGAACAATGTAGTTAATTTTTGGTAAAAACTCCATTATTATCCTGTTTCTCTCTTTGTTGCTTAGCTTCATAGCCAAACCCTCCTCTTTTACTCTATAGTTAGATTTTTCCAGTAGGAAATAACCTTCTTCCAGAATGAAGTATTTGGTTCTGTAGAAGGTTCTTTTCCTGAAAGAATTGTCTCAGCTATGCTCCTCACATTCTTGCTGTAGATAGAATAAGGATTTACAGCAGAAAGGATATATCTTTCCCTAATTGATTCGCTTAGTTTATTATCCCTTCTTATATAACCGTAGTAGCTTATGCTTTTACCTATAAAACTCCTAAGAATAGAGTTCATACCTTTGTATATTTTTAGTGCCTCTTCTTCATCCTCAGCCATATTAACAACAACCCCTAAATCCATATCTACAGGTTTATAGGTAAGGATTACCCTGGAGATTGCATAGGCATCAGCTAATGCTGTTGGATCTGGTGTTGTTAGAACAACTGTTTTGTCTGATGCTAAACAGAAGTTTATAACATTATCAGATATACCTGCTGACGTATCAATAAGCATAATATCAAACTTATAGTAAATTTCCTGAAGGGCCTCCAGGATGTATATCTGCTTTTCAACAGGTAAATTTGCAAGTTCCTCAAATCCAGATGCAGCAGGGATAAATTTTATTCCGTATTTTGATGTGTATATAATCTCATTTATTGTTTTTTCTCCATTTAGAAGATGCATAAGGTTATACTTTGGTTTTTCACCTAGAAGTATATCAACATTTGCTAAGGCTAAATCTGCATCAAATATAATGACATTTTTACCAAGTTGCTGGAGATGATATGCAAGATTAACAGTAAAACTGGTTTTTCCAACACCACCTTTCCCAGAGGTGATAGATATAGCCTGAAAGCTAGGCTTTTTCCTCATATTCACAATTTCCCTCAACTTTTGAGCCTGATCCCTCATATTACATCACCTTTTCTTCTAAAAGCTTATTTACATGGAATATATCCTGGGGAACGTTGACTCCATTTGTTATATAGCTGACAGGATAGTTAAAGCTTCCAAATACGTAATAAAGGGGAAGTGTATTATCTATCTGGTCGTATTTTGTAAGGATAAGGTGGTTTATATTAAATCGGCTGAAATACTGGACATCTTTTTCCAGCAGGGTTTCCTTTTTTGTTAAAGGAAGAACAAGTATATTTTCTGTCTGGGAACTTTTACTTATAAGATACACAAGTTTTTCTATCTCTTTGAGTTCCTTTATATTTCCTGGAGTGTCAAATATGATATGTTCAAATTCATCTAAATAGCTTTTATGGGTTATTAAGTCCTTTTCCTCTTTTATCTGAAAGTAGGGAATATGCATTATTTCTGCAAAGGAAAATAAACTCTCTGAACCCCCAATTTTGTAAAAATCAAATGAGGCTATGCATACTTTTTTCTGCTTCTCAAATTTTAAAATGGACGCAAGTTTAGCAACAGTTATACTTTTTCCAGAGGAAACATTACCAAAAAGAACAATGTATTTCTTATTTAATGGATTATTCTCAACTTTTTCCTGAAAATCTATAGGATAATTTTCAACTATAGGTGTATATGTAAGAAGAATTTCTTCTTCTATCTTTTCTTTGATTGGGTTTTCTATATCTGATTCTTCTAACTTTGATAGGAAACTTTTTAGTTTTAAAAGGGATGTTTCCTTTAGGGCTTTATCCTTTATTTCTTTTCCAGGGGAAGTTGCTATTATCTCAAATAAACCCTCTATCTCTTTTACAGATAAGATAATGGCATCTTCCCCTAGTTCTTCTTTTACCTTCCTCCACCCTTCCTGTATGCTGTAAACGGTATATTTTTTTATATTCATTTTTTTAACCTCCTGGGAACTATAAATACAAGACAGATGCCAGTGATATAAGTTATTGATATACAAGGATATTTACATCATAAAGTTCGTAAAGTGCAAACTTTTAACTGCACCTAAAATACATATATAACCACAACTGCCACCGAATAGTTCCTTTCATGGGATATAGAAAGTGTTGATTTAAAAGGATTTTTGATTTGTTGTTGAATCTTTTCTGGTAGGTGCAGAAAAATTTCTGCAGGTGCCCCCTCCTTTCCTGCTATCTCTATATGGGAAAATGAAAGTTTAATGCTGAAAGCCTGAAAAAATGCTTTGATATAAGCCTCTTTTGCAGCAAAGCGTGCTGCAAGGCATTCGTGTAAAAATTTTTTACAGCTACAGTAGGAAATCTCTTTTTCTGTAAAAATTCTTGACAAAAACCTGTTTCCAAACCTGCTTATAGCATCTTTTATCCTTTCATTTTCTACAATATCAATCCCTGTGAAAATCTCCATTTATTTTCTCCATAATTTCTTCGGCAATTAATTTTGGAACTTTATTTTCTGTTTTTATACGGATATGGGCAAGGGAATAGATATCTCTTCTCTCTTGAAAAAGTTTTCTCAGCCTGTCTATAGGCTGTTTCAAAAGGGGCCTGTTGTTATCATTTCCACACCTTTTTAAGACCTCTTCTAAAGGTGTATCAAGCCACACAACAATTCCATTATCCTTCATTATTTTCATATTTTCAGGATCTGCTCCTAAACCTCCACCTGTTGAAATTACAAGGCCCTTTTCCCTGGAAAATCTTTTTATTTCTTCCTTTTCCAGATTCCTAAAATACTTCTCCCCTTTTTTTTCAAAAATCTCCTTTATTTTCATCCCTTCTTTTTTCTGTATTTCTTCATCAATATCTACAAATGCCATACCTGTTTTTTCTGCAAGAATTTTCCCAACAGTAGATTTCCCACTTCCCATAAACCCAACCAAAAATATATTTTTCATAATTCGGTGCCCTTCAAAATAAAATATTGTTAATCATTATTATATTCTCGTAAGGAGAAAAGTATGAAAATAAACGTAAAAGTGAAACCTAATGCAAAGCAAAACCAGATAAAAAAATTAGGGGAAAACAGTTATGAAATAAGGGTTACTGTCCCACCAGAAAAAGGAAAAGCAAATAAGAAAGTTATAGAGATTTTATCTAAAGAGATAGGTGTTCCAAAGTCAAAAATAAAACTCATTAGAGGAGAAACATCCAGGGAAAAGGTATTTGAAGTGGAAAAGTGAAAAACCGCCCCACAGGGGGCAGTTTCTAAATATATCAGTACTTTCTTTCCTGGGGCTCGTATTTTGTAATTCTAACGTCTATATACTCTATTTTAGGACCGTCTTCTGTGTAGTAAGCCATAGAGTGTTTTAGGAAATTCTCATCATCTCTATTAGGATAATCCCTTCTTGCATGGGCTCCTCTGGACTCTTTTCTCATTTCTGCTGTAATTGCAATAACCTCAGCAAGGTCTAAAAGATATCCAAGCTCAAGGTAGTTGATTAAAGCTGTGTTGAAGAGTTTTCCACTATCTCCAGGGGCAAGATTTTTGTATCTTTCCTTTAGTTCTTTTATTTTTTCTATTGCTTCCTTCATTGGTTTTTCTTCTCTAAATATACCAACCTTGTCCCACATAGTCTGGGCCATTTCATACCTTATATCATTTATATTCTCTTTACTTTCCTTCTTCAGAAGCTCCTCAACCTCTCTTCTTGCCCTTTCTTCTTCTGCTTTATAGTCGTATGTAGTATCTTCCATTTTACTTCTTGCATATTCAACTGCTGCAGCACCTGCAGGTTTTCCAAAAACGACAATATCAAGTAGAGAGTTTCCTCCAAGTCTGTTAGCCCCGTGGACAGAAACACAAGCACACTCCCCAACGGCAAAAACACCTTTTACATTTGTCATAGATGTTTCGTAATCTTCAACATGTATTCCGCCCATTGAGTAGTGGGCTGTTGGTCTTACAGGGATAGGCTCTTCTATTGGATCTACCCCTTCAAAATCTATTGCAAGCATTCTTATTTGTGGAAGTCTTTCTTTAATTTTTTTAGCTCCAAGATGCCTTAGATCAAGATGAACATAGGCCATCATTCCTTCACCCCAGCCTCTGCCTTCAAGGATCTCAGTTTCAATTGCCCTTGCTACCATATCCCTTGGAGCCAGCTCCATCTTATTTGGAGCGTACTTTTCCATAAACCTTTCGCCTTTATTGTTTATAAGATAGCCACCTTCACCTCTTGCCCCTTCTGTAACAAGAATTCCTGTTGATCTGAGGCCGGTTGGGTGAAACTGAACAAACTCCATATCTTTTATAGGAATTCCAGCCCTATAACAGAGGGCAACCCCATCACCTGTTGAACCGATAGCATTTGAGTTTCTAACCCAGTAAACCCTTGCATATCCTCCTGTTGCAAATACAACAGCCTTTGCTTTTATTACGTGAACTTCACCGCTTCTTATATCTATTGCAACAACACCTTTAGCCTCACCATTATCAACTAAAAGCTCTTTAACAAACCACTCATTTAAAAACTCAACATCATTTCTTAAACACTGTTCGTAAAGTGTGTGAAGGATAACGTGTCCAGTTTTATCTGCCGCATAGCATGTTCTTGGGAAACCTGCACCACCAAACGGTCTTTGGGCTATTCTCCCATCTGGAAGTCTTGAGAATGGAACTCCAAGATGTTCAAGTTCATAAATTCTTTTTGGAGCTTCCCTGCACATAAATTCTATAGCATCCTGGTCCCCAAGATAATCAGAACCTTTTACCGTGTCAAAGGTATGAACCTCAGGACTATCTGAAGGATCAACATTAGCAAGAGCTGCATTTATACCACCCTGGGCAGCCCCTGTATGTGATCTTGTTGGATATACCTTTGTTATAACTCCTACCTTTACATCTTTTGCTTTGCTTGCTTCCAGAGCCGCCATTAAACCACCACCACCGGCGCCAACAATTAAAACATCATAACTTAGCATAAGGAAACCTCCTTTTAGAAACTAAAACGTGGTTTTATTATAAAACAACAAAAAAATATTTTCTATAAATGGCTTTATACAATGTTTTATTGGAATATTTTTATATTTCTATATTCTCAATGAGCTTCTTTGTAGTTTCTACAAGCTGTTTTTGATTTA
>CAZHWB010000082.1:0-7030 GCA_964536105.1 uncultured Aquificales bacterium
GGAAACAGGGGGGTTTTTGTTGACCCAGGACGTCAATTTACTCCTAAAACGTACTTTGTAGGACTTACGTATTCTATAAACAGTCCCCAAAAAGCAAGAAATGTGATTTTTTCAGTGGCATCTATTGGATTAAAAGGAATAAACAAAGAGCTAAAAGAGGGTAAAAGCCCTGAAGAAATAAAGGAAAATATGGAAAAGGGAATATACATAAAGGATGTAAAAAATCCTATATACTGGCTTTTTACAATAAGATCTTTAAGGGCTTTTGATGGCATAAATAAAATAGGGACCTGGGATTTTAGTATGCAAAATGGACTTGAAAGGCAGTACCAGTATATAGGAACGTGTAGACAGCTGTCAAAATCAATCTTGGGATGTGGAAGGTGGTTTATAGACCTTCAGAAAGGGGAAGTAAAAAGCAGGAAAAGAGCATTCGTTGTAAAGGATATATATCTAAAAACATCAAAGGGTCAGATAAGAAAAGGAAGCTACCATCAAAGGGGTCTTAATGTTGTAATAGTGAACTCAAAATACGGATCCTTTGGTTTTCTTATGTACGATCAGCCCCTTCACAGTATGTTTACCCAGATGTTTTTATTAAGAAATTACGATAAAAAATATTTTGAACTGGTTCATGATAATTTCCCATTTGCCGTTTTATATAAGGTTAAAATGTAGTTGAAACTTTTTAATAAGTTATTAAGATGTTATATCTAAAGAAGGAGTTTTAGGAGAGAAAGATGGAAAAAAGGAAAAGAGAAAAAGGTTTTACATTAATTGAACTTCTGGTTGTAATGGTTATTATTGCCCTTCTTGCTTCTTTAGTAGCACCAAAACTTTTTAGTAAACTTGGTTCGTCAAAACAGAAGGCGGCAAAGGCACAGATCCAGATGATAGAAACAGCCCTTGATGCTTTTAGATTAGATGTAGGAAGATACCCAACAACTGCAGAGGGCTTAAAGGTTCTCTGGGAGGACCCAGGTAATATAAAAGGCTGGGATGGGCCTTATTTACCTAAACCTGTAAAGTCTGACCCCTGGGGAAACCCATATGTTTATAGGTCTCCAGGAGATAATGGAAAACCTTTTGAATTAAAATCTTTAGGAGCGGATGGTAAAGAAGGTGGAACAGGAGAAAATGCAGACATATCAGTCTGGGACTAAGGCTGATATGGAAGAAAAGCTTATAGGGGAGATTTTTGTAGAAGAGGGTTATTGTTCAAAGGAAGATATTGAGAAGGCCCTTGAGGTTCAAAAAAACTACGGTGGTAAACTGGGGACAATACTCCTGAATATGGGGGTCATAACAGAAGAAAAACTTCTAAAGGGCCTTGCAAAACAGCTTAATCTTGAATATTTACCCTCAACAGAAGGTTTTAACATCGTAGATATTGGTATAGACCACAAAATCCTTAAGGAAAATAATATCTACCCATTTAAAGAGGATGAGGAGTTTATCCATATCGTCACAAACAACCCCCTAAACCTGGAAGTTTTTTCCCTTATAGAAAACACAACAGGAAAACAGGTAAAAGTTTATCTATCCAGGGAGGAAAATCTAAAACAGTTAGCTGTTTTCCTTGATATAGAAGATGTTTTAGCAGAAAAAGAAAATCTGCTTGACATAGATGAGGAGATAGATAAGCTTAAGGAAATTGCATCTGAAGCACCTGTTATAAAACTTGTTAACAACCTCCTTTCAAAAGCCGTAGAAGAAAACGCATCTGATATTCATTTTGAGGCTTTGAAAAATGTTATGAAGGTACGCTTCAGGATTGACGGTATCCTCCACACAGTAGAAACAATACCTCAAGATATGAAGCTTGCAGTTATAACAAGATTAAAACTCATCTCTGGTATGAATATAGCTGAAAACAGACTACCCCAGGACGGTAGGATCTCTGTAAAGGTTGCAGGGAAAGAAATAGATATAAGAGCTTCCTCTGTTCCTACCCAGTTTGGGGAGAGTTTTGTCTTAAGACTCCTTGGGAAGGAAAATATTGACTATTCTCTGGAAAGTCTTGGGTTCTATGAGGACCATATAAACCTTATTAGACAAATTGTAAGGAAACCCAATGGTATATTCCTTACCACAGGACCTACAGGTTCAGGAAAAACAACTACGCTGTATTCAATACTATCAGAATTAAATTCTGATGATGTAAAAATCATAACTGTAGAGGACCCTGTAGAATATGAATTTAAAGGAATAAACCAGATAAATGTAAAACCAGACATTGGGTATACCTTTGCCAATGCCCTTAGAAGTATATTAAGGCAGGATCCAGATATTATAATGGTTGGAGAGATCAGGGACCTTGAAACAGCAGAAATAGCTATACAGGCTTCCCTTACAGGACACTTAGTATTATCAACACTCCATACAAATAGCGCCCTGGCTTCAATATCAAGACTTTTAGATATGGGGGTGGAGTTTTTCCTGCTAAAGGCATCTATTATAGGACTTATGGCACAAAGGCTTGTAAGAACGTTATGTCCTTACTGTAGCCAGCCAACAACCCTGTCAGATGAGTTTAAAAGGGCCTACAAAGTGGAAGAACTTTTAGAAAAATACCCATTTGTAAAATACTCCCCTAAAAAAGCCGAAGGGTGCAAACACTGTAATTATACAGGATACAAAGGAAGGACTATAATAGCAGAGATTGTTCCCTTTGATGAAAAGGTGATAAAGAAGTTTGATGAAGAGAAAAACTTTAACAGAATTGAGGAATTAGGCTACAGATCCATGTTCACAGATGGCGTTTTAAAAGTTTTAGAAGGGAAAACCTCAATAGAAGAAGTTTTAAGGGTAGCATCATGAGTCTCTTTATATATGAGGGGGTAACAAAGTCCGGGGAAAAGGTAACAGGTAAATTTTTCGGAACGTATGATGAACTTATAAAGGAGTTAAAAAGGGAAGGAATATTACTTACAGATATAAAAGAGGAAGAAAAAAAACAAAAAAAAGGAAAGTTCACAAATGAGGACTTTTCCAACACTATAGAGGAGCTTGATTATCTTATATCTTCAGGGGTTCAGTTAGACAAGGCAATCTCTATTCTTGTAAAAAATGCCTCAAAGATCTCTGTTGCTGAATTTTGGGAAAGTGTTCTTAAAAAACTAAAGGAAGGAAAAACCCTTTCAACTGCATTAAAAGAAACAGGAAAGGAAAAAGAGTTTCCAATTCCAGAGTTTTACATAAATATTATCTCTGTTGGGGAAGAAATAGGAAATCTACATTCAGCTTTTTCAGATATTATTGAAGATATAAGATTTAGAGAAAATCTAAAAAAGGAGATAAAATCAGCAACAGCTTATCCTGCATTTCTTCTTATTGTTGCTGTTTTAACAGTATTTTTTGTATCTGGCTTTATACTTCCCAAGTTTTCTGAGATTTTTACAGAAAAGGAGCTTGAAAAACTTCCATCTATATCAAAAATAACACTGGATTTTGGGAAGTTTGTAAACCAGAATATAGATGTTGTACTAATGGGAATTCTCATTATACTTACAGTGGTTATCTACGGTTTTACATCCGGGTATTTTGCTAAAAATCTTTCAAAAATCGTTTATTCAATCCCTGTTATAAAAAACATCGCCCTTAAAATAGAACTTGCGAATATATTCAGCTCTTTAGGAACAATGCTAGAAGGGGGAGTGGAAATAAGCAGAGCCTTAAAGTTATCATCAAAAATAGCAAGAAATAAAACCCTTGAAAATATACTTAATGAAACTGTTTCTGAAATTAAAAAAGGAAAAAGAATAAGTAATGTATGGGCCAGATATGATATTATCCCTGACAATGTTATATCTATCGTTGCAGTTGCAGAACAGAGTGCAAAATTAGGAGAGGTTTTTAAAAATCTTGGTAAAAGGTACATGGATTCCTTCAAAAACGATGTATCAAGGATACTTACATTTTTAGAGCCGGCAATTATTGTTATTCTTGGATTTTTTGTAGCTTTTATTGTTGTTGCAATAATGTTAGCTGTTGTAAGTGTGAGTGATATATATGGGTAAAAATAAAGGTTTTACATTAATAGAAGTTCTTATTGTAATAACAATCATAGCTGTTACTATAGCTGTTGTTTTTCCGGCTTACTTTAAAATTCAGGAGAAATTTGAAAATTACATACAGCAGGCTGAGAAAAAAAATGAAAAAAAGAAAAAACAGTTTTTATCTTTTATAAAAGATGAAGAAGAATAACAGCGGTTTTACATTAATAGAGGTTCTTCTTTCCCTTATCATACTGACTGTTGCAATAGTTACAATAAATGCTGCTTTTAAACAGTTTGTAGAATACAAGGCGAAAATGGAAAAGTACAAAAATATATATCTTACAACCCTTTCCATAAAGGATATGATAGAAACAAAAGAGCTTTCCAACGGACTTTCGGAAGCAGGAGAATTAAACGGATTAAAATATAAGTACTCTGTAAAACTGGTGGCAAAAGGAAAAAACACAGTTTCATCTGAAGATGTAGAAAGCAGAGGAAAGACAGCAGAAGGGGGCTCTTTTGAGATATTTTTGTATAAAATAACCCTTGAAGTGGAAAATAGAAAATATGAGTTTTTTAAACTCCAGTACAAAAAAATAAAAGGGCTGGATATACCAAATGTTCTCTAAAAAAGGATTTACACTACTTGAAATACTTGTTGCCATTACCATATTTTCTATTGCTATTGCGCTGGTTTCCTACTCATTTAGACATTCTATAAATATCGTAAAATACGTTAACTTCTCATATGCGGAAGATCTTCAAAAGCTGTCCAAACTAAGGGACTCAATAACAAGTACTTTTTTCTTTTTAACCCAGGATGATACAAAAATTGATAGCCCAGGCAAAGTTTTCAACTTTTTTTTCAAAGGAACCCAGAAAAGCCTTGAATATATCACATGCAAACCTGTTATTGTTAAAGATCGGGAGATTGTGATATCAAGAATAAGAAAAGAAAAGAATAACCTTATACTTGAGGAATACCCTGTATACGATAAAAATATAAACTACAAGCAGCCTTCCCTCAGTGAAATAAAACCAGAAAAAATTATAATCCTTCCAGATATAAAAGATATTTCCTTTTCATATATCTATGAAGGAAAAAAGGTTCAAAGTGTTGATAAAAAAATTCCATCTTCTGTAGAAATGAAAATCTTGAAAATAAACAGTAAGAAACCTACAATTTACGTTTTCAAACTAAGATCAGATGCCTACATAAAGAAAATTCTGGGAGAATCTGTTTATGAACAGTTCTAATAAAGGTTCTGTGCTTATAATTTCCCTTATTATTATGTCTATAGCCACATCTTTAGCACTTTTTATTATAAAAATAACAAAAGATATAACAGTCTCTTCATCACTGATACTTGAAAAGCTTGAGGCAAAAATAAAAGCAGAGAGCGAAATAGAAAGATTAAAATATCTTTTTCTGACAGGATCATTTGGTTTTTACTCCTTTAAACCAGGTACATTTACAAAACTTTATCCACAGGAGATTTTCTTAAATGGAAAGGAGTTTGCTGTTGACAACGATATAAAAATATCGGTAGTTGATACCTCTTCAAAGATAAATCTGTATATATACACAGAAGAAAAAAGATTAAAAGACGTGTTTAAAACCATTTTAGATAAAAATAAGGCGCTGATTTTGGCAGATACTTACCTTGACTGGATAGATAGAGATTCTTTCACAAGAATAGCAGGGGCAGAAAGGGATTACTACGTTAAGCACACCAGATACACCCCAAGAAACAATATTTTTATGCAGGACCTGGAGGAGCTTTTAAATATAAAAGGATATTCACAAGAAACATATAAACATCTTAAAAAATACCTTACACTCAGCTATACAGGTGGGGATATCAATCTTTTTCTAGTGGATAATAAGCTTTTAAACGCCCTTTCTTTTGTAAATAAAGCCACGTTAGATGCCATTAAAAACCTGAAAAATACAGATAGATTTAAGGATTTAAAAAAGCTGATAGAAAAAAATAGCGGATTAACAGAGATTTTTTCTTTAGAACCTTCAAAAATTTTAGAAATCACAGTAAAAGCAAAGAGCGGAAATGCCGTTGAGAAAATTTATTGTATAATAGATTTTAAGGAAACAGAAGAAAAACCCTGCACAGTATACAAATATAAAGAATAAAGGGAGATATTAGGGATAATAATGTTTAATTTTGTAAAAATAATACCTGTAGAAGATACCTTTTTTGTTAGAGAGGAAATCCCGGAGAATATAAAACTGTCCAGGAATATAATAAAGCTTAACTATATGGATAAATCTCCCTTTAAAGAAGGGGATTTAATTTTTTTCCAGAAAGGAAATACACTTTATATATGGTTTACAAGATACAAACTTGAAGACAACAAAGTATATATCCCAGAAAGTTATTTAATTGCAAAAAACTCCCATATAAAAAACGGATTTATTCTTTATAAAAAGAAAAACAGTTTTTCTATACTTGTAGTAAAAAACAAAGATCTACTATCACAGATTTCTTACAAGAAAGAACCTTCCCAGCTTGACCTGAAGCTAAAACTCTTGGCAAAAGAGTATTCTATTAAAGACCCAGAAATATACAAAGTAGAAAAACCCCAGTACAAGTACGATTATAAAGACATTATCCTGTTTTCAAGGGTAGAGCTAACAAAGGAAAATATTCTGAGGATTGTTTTAGGAAATATAACAGTCCCACTGGGTGTTTTTTTCATAGGATTATCCATATACAAAGTAGCAGATTATTACTATCTGATGAACACAAAAGAAAATCTAAAAAAAGAGTATATTTCCCTGAAAAATAAAAATTCAG
This sequence comes from uncultured Aquificales bacterium, assembly GCA_964536105.1. Lineage (GTDB taxonomy): Bacteria > Aquificota > Aquificia > Aquificales > Hydrogenothermaceae > JAADDV01. The sequence continues at coordinate 6,812 of CAZHWB010000082.1, forward strand.
AAATAAAGGAAAAAATAAGGCTCGCCCAGGAAAAAAAAGAGTTCTGGGATAGTTTTATAAAGAGAGAGTTAAACTATCCAATAGCTCCAAATGTAATATACAATATAGCAAAAGTTGTTTTATCTTACGAAGGATTTATAAGCGATATTGCCTACTCCCCTGGACTGGTATCAATGACTATAGGACTGCCTAAAAAAAGGGAAAAATTTATTGAAAATT
>CAZHWB010000083.1:0-2718 GCA_964536105.1 uncultured Aquificales bacterium
ATCAGGAAGATGTGCTGATCCTAAACCTGCTTCAAATGTTATCTGGGAAGTTACCCTTGAAGCCAAATCAAAATCAAGGTTTGTAACAGTAAACTGATCATTAGGTTCTTCTCCAATATTTGTCATATAAAAGTAAGAAGTTGTTATGCCACCCCTCATTTCTATATCCGAATTTGCAACGGTTATAGTTCCTGCATTAGAAAGAGAGGTGATGATTAAACCTGAAAGTACAATTGGAAAAAGTTTTTTCATGATGACCCTCCTGCATGAATTTTACAAAGTTTAACATGCAGGAGGTAAGGTAGAATTAAAATTTATTATTGATTTATTTAGATTTTAAATAATAAAATAAATTACTGATTTGCTTTTTCCATAAATTCTTTTATTTTTAACTCCATCATATCTTTAAGATATAATTTTCTTCTTTTAAGTCTTTCCTCTTCAGCTTCAAGTTCTGGGTCTGGTGGAAAATGTTTGTCTAACTTGTGAACTTTCCATTTAAGTTCCTGGTGTTCCTCATACCACTCCTTAAACTGGGGATCAGTTTCCAACAGTTTTTGTATAGCTTCTTCTCTAGTCATAACATCCTCCTTTAGTTATTGTTTTATTTTATTTACGTTTAGTTTATCCCTTTTTCTTTGATATAGAGTATGGATTTTTTTTACGTTTTAATTCATTATAAACTGTTTTAATGAAAAATTTAAAAGAATATACAGGGGGTTTTTAAAGTGGAAACAATATTAGTCACAGGAGCTGCTGGATTTATTGGGTGGAAGACATCAGAACTTCTTTTAAAAGAGGGGATTAATGTTATAGGAATTGACAATATGAATAGGTACTATGATGTAACTTTAAAGAACTGGAGAAGGGAACAACTGGAGGCATTTGATAACTTTAAATTTTTTGAAGTTGATATAGAAAATCTGGAAGCTCTGAGGGTTTTATTTGATATGTTTGATATTGATGCTGTTGTAAACCTGGCAGCAAGGGCAGGTGTAAGATACTCAATGGAAAATCCACATGTTTATATGTCTACAAATGCCCAGGGAACATTAAATTTACTTGAGGTAATGAAGGAAAAAGGAATAAAAAAAATGGTTTTAGCCTCTACGTCTTCCTTATACGCTGGCCAAAAAATGCCTTTTAAAGAAACCCTCCCTGTTAATACACCAATATCTCCCTATGCAGCATCAAAAAAAGCTGCTGAAGTTATGGCCTATTCTTACCACCACCTATACGATATGGATATTTCTGTTGTTAGATATTTTACTGTTTATGGACCTGCCGGTAGACCAGATATGAGTATATTCAGGTTTATAAAATGGATAGATGAGGGAACTCCAATAAAACTTTACGGAGATGGTTCCCAGGCTAGAGATTTTACGTATGTTGATGATATTGCAAGAGGAACTATAAAGGCTTTAAAGCCTTTAGGTTATGAGATTATAAACCTTGGTGGTGGGAAAAATCCTATATCTTTAAAGCAGATTATTGAAAAGATAGAAACACTTTTAGGAAAAAGTGCAAATATTGAATATCTACCGTTCCATAAGGCAGATATGAAGGAAACATGGGCAGATATAGAAAAAGCAGGTCAGCTACTTAACTGGAAACCTGAAGTAGATATAGACGAAGGGTTAAAGAGGACTGTAGAATGGTACCTGAAAAATAAAAGCTGGCTTAAAGATGTTTCAGTAGAAGAAGGTATGGGATAGTGGCTAAAACATATCCTTTTGATACTTTTACAGAGAGATATGAAAAATGGTTTGATAAGCATAAATATGTTTATTTATCTGAGGTAAATGCTCTAAAAAAAGTTTTCCCAATGGGAAAAGCATTGGAAGTTGGGGTTGGAACAGGTAGGTTTTCTATTCCTTTAAATATAAAATTTGGGGTTGAACCTTCAATTTCTATGGGTAAAATTGCAAGGGATAGGGGAATCTTTGTTGTCAGAGGTATTGCAGAAGCACTTCCTATAAAAACATCTTCTTTTGATACTGTTCTTTTTGTTACGACTATATGTTTTGTGGATGATTTAGAAAAATCATTTAAGGAAGCCCATAGAGTTCTTAACAGCGGTGGATATATTGTTTTAGGTTTTATAGATAAGGATACATTTTTAGGAAGATACTATCTTACCCATAAGGAGGAAAATCCTTTTTACAGGGAAGCAACTTTTTATTCCACAAAAGAAGTTATTAATCTGTTAAAAAAAACTGGTTTTCATATAGAAAAAATTGTCCAGACAGTATTTGATTTACTTTCTGAAATTAAAAATATACAGCCGGTAAAAGATGGATATGGAGAGGGGGCTTTTGTTGTAATAAAAGCAAGAAAAGCCCCTTAAAAATCTATTCAGAAAAAACTTTTGTTCTATATCTGTATATTTCAACTGGTAAGGTAAACCAGCAGTCCTGGGGAAGACCTGCTTTTAAACAAAGGTGGGATAAAAACTGTGTTTTTTCTGGAAGTTCTTCCCAAACATCTGGTAAAAATGTTCCCTGATTTTCTCCAAATTTTAAGATAAGTCCATCTTTAAAAGGTTCTATTTTATTCAGCAGATCCTCTGGACTGCTAAATTTTAATGGTTCAGGGAAGGATAAAATAGAAACTTTAACCCTTATATCTGGTAGTTCTTCTACAGTTACAGGTGGAAATCTAGGGTCTTGGGTTGCTGCAGCAATGGCATTTCTAATTACATCTTTATAAATGGGTTGT
>CAZHWB010000084.1:0-15734 GCA_964536105.1 uncultured Aquificales bacterium
GGGCGCTCCATATTCCAGTATTATACAAAAGAGGATTATATTCTAAACAGAAGGGTTACTATACTTTACGGGCTTACATTTATGTTTATATTTTTTTCAGCTGTAATGTCTGAAATTTTAAGTATTGTTTTTGATGAGGGACTTTTAAGTCCAGTTCAGGTTATATTTCACACAGTTTCATTTATAGGATACTCTATAACTTTCTATTACGTTTATAAAAAACAGGACTATATTGAGGAAAAAAATACAGAGATTTTTAAAAAACAGGAAGTTATTGATAAAGAAGCTTTAAGGAATTTTGAAGACTAAAAATGATGAAAGATAAAATACTTGTCCATATATGTTGTGGGGTTGACGCCGTTTGGGCACTCCAGAAGATCAAAGAAGAGTTCCCGAAAAGTGAGTTAAAGGGTTTTTTCTACGATCCAAATATCCACCCTGAAGAAGAATACCAGCTAAGATGGATAGAGACAGAAAGGGTGTGTAATCATCTTGGTATTGAGTGTATAAAAGGAGAATACAGCGTTGACAGGTGGCTTTCTGCAACGAAAGGATACGAACATGTCCCAGAGAGGGGGGAAAGGTGCAGTATATGCCACGATTTAAGGCTTGAAGAGACAGCCAAACTGGCAAAAAAACTTGGATTTTCAAAAATAACAACTGTTCTTATGATGAGTCCTAAAAAGGACTTCCACGTTTTAAAGGATATAGGGGAAAAGGTAGCAAAAAAATACGATCTTGAGTTTGTAGCTATTGATTTTAGAAAACAGGGTGGTGTAGAAAAAATGAATAAGCTCTCTAAAGAGCTTGAAATATACCATCAAAACTACTGTGGTTGTTTATACGCCCTGTTTCAACAGAGGAAGGAGCTTGACTACATCCCTGAGCTTGTATCTTTTGGTAGAGGAAGACTTCCAGGCAGTAGGGAAGAACTTTTGTTTATAAAGGATATAAGAACATTTGCAGAAGCCCAGGGACTTTCCTGCCGTGAAGATATATTTGAGTTTGTAGGATGGAAACTAATTTCATCTACAATGAAGATAAAGAAGGAACCTGTCCCCCATACAGTTCTCCCTTACTCAAAGTCTATAAAAGGTATTTTAAGGGGTAAAGTTTCCCACATAAAGGAAGAAAAAGAAAAGTTTGTCCTTTCCTTAAACAAATCAAATACAAAAATATGGGTTTTAAAGGAACCTTTAAGGGAAGTTCCCCTGGAGGAACCAAGGGTGTTCAACAGTCCTGTTTTTATAGTAGGAGAAGAGCTAAAAGGTGATCTTTCTGTGGGGACAAAGGTTGAGTTTACATTAAAAACGGAGTTTGACCCTGATGCAAAATCCCAAAATCTAATAGTAGGGGATATAGATGCAAAGGAAAAATCCTTGTTCCACAGCGATACCCTTCCAGATGGAAGTTATGGATACAAACCTGAGGATATTAAAAGATACATAAAAGAAAACAAGAACAAAATATTAAAAGGGGAACTTGCTGTCATCATTACAGGGGCTGAAACATTCGGAAAGATAGGAAAGCTCCACTTAGAAGAAAATCTGAACACAAAAATCCCTGTATAAACAAAAAACTTTGAAATCCTAATACCAAGTCTGTATACTTAATATATATCTTTCGGCTGGGAATAAAAAAAGATTAACTGAGGATAAAGTGCCTGTTTTAAAAGAGATAGGTAGAATACTTAAAGAGGAAAGATTAAAAAGAGGGCTTTCCCTGGAAGAGATCCACAAAAAAACAAAAATATCTGTTGAAACCTTGAAAAACATAGAAGAAAGCCCTGAATATCTTGAAAATGAGCCGTATGCCAGATTTCTCGTTAAACAGCTTATAAAGGAATACAACCTCAATATATCCATAGATGAAGAAAAAAAAGAAGAGGCCCCTGTAGAGGTTGAAAAGAAAAAGCCAAAAAAGGAAGTTGTAGCCTTTATATCTGCCCTTATAGGTGTATTTAAGTTTTCCTTTGTTATTTCAACAATCGCCGGTATATTTTACCTATCCCAGACTACAGCTGTGTCCAACGTAAAAGACAGAATAGTAGAGCTGATAAGCATGTCTGTGGAACCTGAGGAGCCTATAGAGATTGTCTCATTTAAAGAGGTAAACAAAGACGGAAAAAAGATCAACGACATTGTTTTAAAGGCAAAAGCAGATATATGGCTGACAGCATACGTTGATGGAAGAGAAACAATTCTGAAGCTAAAGAAAGGGGAAAAGAAAAAAATCACATTCTGCAAAAAGATAAGATTTGAAACAATTGGAAATGCAAACAAACTTGAAGTTGTGTTTGATAACAAAAAGGTAAAACTGTCCCACAACAAAAAAATACTCCACAATGTTTTTGTAGATTCAGAAGGAATATTTATAAATGGGTATAACATCGTAGAATGATACCTGCCAAAGAAGAGATCCAGAAAGCAATATCAGAGGTTGGAATATACGTAAAACAACGTATAACAGAATTCAAAAATCTCAGGGAAAAGGGAATAACAGTTTTTGATTTTAAACCATTTGTTGATATAGAACCTTACCAGGCTGACATATTTTCTGAAGCTTCCTTCTGTATTTTAACGGCAAACTCCTCTGCAGTAATGGGGATAAAAATACAGAAAGAAATAGGTATAGAAGGCTTTAAAAAGTATTCCCTTGAAAAGCTGTACCAGATAATACGTTCTAAAGGACACCGTTTTGCTATGCAAAGGGCAGAAAGGATAGTCCTTCTAAGGGAAAAGGAGAAACTCTTAAATGAGATTGTTAAAACTTACAAAAATGGAAAAGAAGCGAGGGAAATCCTTGTAAAAGAGGTAAAAGGATACGGATATAAAGAGGCAAGTCATTTTTTAAGGAATGTTGGGTTTGAAGATGTTGCCATTATAGACAGGCATATATCAAGATTTTTATTTGAAAAAGGGCTTGTTAAACCAAGAAAAACAATAACAAAAAAGGTTTATCTGGAGTGTGAGGAGGCACTTGAAAAGATCGCCTCAGAAATGGGTCTTACCCAGGGAGAACTGGATCTGTATATCTTTTATATAAAAACAAAAAAAGTATTAAAATGATAGAAAAACTGAAGGAACTTGCCGAGAAAAACGGTATACCCCTAACAAAAGAGCAGTTAGATAAGTTTGAGGTATATCTAAACACCCTTTTAAAGTGGAACAGGGTTTACAACCTTACATCTATCAGAAAAAAAGAAGATATTATTGTGAAGCACTTTTTAGACAGCCTTACCCTTGTTAAACTTTTTCAGGAAAAGGGAATAGATGTTAAAGGGAAGAAGATAGCAGATCTTGGTTCTGGGGCTGGATTTCCGGGGGTTCCATTAAAAATATACTACGGTGATGATATAGAGCTTTATCTTATAGAGGCTGTCCAGAAAAAATGTATATTCCTGGAAATGCTGAAAAAAGAGCTTGGCATTGATTATACTGTACTGTGCCAGAGGGCCGAGACTGTTCAGGAAATGTTTGACATTGTTGTAAGCAGAGCAACCGGGGAAACTTTTGATGTACTAAAGTGGGGTAAGGATATACTTAAGGAAGGTGGTTTTCTTATCATAATGAAAGGAAAAAAGGTTGAAGAAGAGTTAAAACCTTTTTCAGTAGCCCTTTCTTTTTACGGACTCCCTAAAAGGATTTTTATTGTTATTCAAAAAAGTAGAAAATAAAAAACAAAAAACCATATTTATAATATAAAAACTTAACTTAAGGTTTTTTCAGATGGAAGTTCAGCTGACCCTTACCAACGATCCTACCATTATAGAACCTGTTTCAGACTTTGTATATAAGTACAGTATCAGCGCAGGTTTAGATCAAAAAAAAGCAAAAGAACTTTCCCTTGCAGTAAATGAGATTTTAACAGATGTTGTTCTTTTTGCCTTTGAGCCAGGGGAAACAGCAACTTTTGAGATGAATATTATCTCTTCTTTAAATGAGATAGAGGTTATTATCCACGAGCTTGGAGAACCATTTGATCCAGATAGACATATATACAGTCCTGAAAAAGCAAAAAATGAACTTAATTTTGATGGAGCAGGTTTTTACCTTGTAAGGAATATTACAGACGAATTTTATTACTTTTTTAAAGGTAAAGCAGGGAAAGAGTTCCGGATTATAAAAAAGATTGAACACCCCCACATAACAGAGCTTTTAGAAGAGGAAACCCTTAAAAAAGAGCCTGAAAAAGCTGTCAGCTACACAATAGCACCTGTAACAGAGGAAGATGCAGAAGATATATCAAAACTCATATACCGTTCCTACGGGTACACGTATCCAAAGGAAGAAATGTACTATCCAAAAAAAATACAGCAAGCCTTAAAAGAAGGTAAAAAATTCGGGGTTATTGTAAGAACAGATAAAGGAGATGCAGTTGGATACTTTGCCGTTATTTATTCAACAGATTCAAATATCGGAGAAGTAGGTGAAGTTGTTGTTTCCCCGAAACACAGGGGTAAAGGTCTAATGAAAATGATGATGAAGGCCCTTATAGATATGGCAAAGGTAAAAGGATTGTTGGGGCTTTTTGGTGAGGCTGTCACTGTTCATACAGTTAGCCAGAAGGTAAACGCAAAGTACGGATTTAAATCAACAGCTCTGGTTTTGGGATTTTTCCCACCTGCAAAATATAAAGGATTTCAACATAAAGAACAGAGGGTTTCTGTTGTTATAGATTTTCTACCATTAAAAGAGAGGAAAACAGTCCAGGTTTATCCTCCAAGGGAGTACAGCAGAATTTTAAAACAGATTTATCAAAATCTGGGAATAAAAATGCTAAGTAAGAAAATAGAAAAAATAGAACTTGATGATAAATCCCACCTTTCCCTTGTTCTAAACCATAAGTTCAAAAATGGGGTTATTGTTGTAAGAAAATACGGAAAAGATTTTTTAGAGAGGATTAAAAATAAAACAGATACCCTGCTAAAAAAGGATATTAAAGGGATTTATATAGATCTTCCTTTAGAAAATCCATACACAAAAACAGTCGTTCCAGAACTGAAAAAGATAGGTTTTATATTTTCAGGACTTATGCCCCTATTCCACAGGGAAAAGGATTTTTTAAGGATGCAGTTGATTAATGAGGATATAGATTTCAGGGAAATAAAGGTATTTTCTGAAACTGCAAAGAAAATAAAAAAGAAGGTTTACAGGGAATACAGGGAGCTTAAAAATGGAGATAAAAAATGAAAAAGGCAGACTTTTTATTGAAATAAACGGAAATTTAGATTACCTGAAAGTTAAGGAGCTGGAAAAAAGAATAACAGAAGAAGACAGGCATATAGAGATAAGATTTGTTTGTTCAAACTTTATTGATACAGAGGGGATAAAGTTTTTATACACCCTTTACAGGAAAGGGATAAATATAACACTGAAAAATCCCCCTGAGTTATTCTTCCAGACTGTTAAAATATTATCCCTTGAAGAATTAACAGACCTTGTAAAGGAGTAAGTATGAACACCGTTAAGATAGCTCTTCTTCAGCATAGCTGCAGCGATGATATAAAGGAAAATGAAGAAAAAGCCTTATACATGATGGAAAAAGCAGGAAAAGAGGGTGCCAATATCATCTGTACCCAGGAGCTTTTTAAAACAAAGTATTTCTGTCAGGTTGAAAACTGGGATTATTTTTCTTTTGCTGAAAAAATAGATGAAAATAATAAAACATTAAAAAAAATCTCATCTATTGCCAAGACCTTCAGCTCTGTTATTGTTGCAAGTTTGTTTGAAAAGAGGGCAAAAGGTCTTTATCACAACACCGTTGTTGTCTTTGATGCAGACGGTTCTATTTTAGGTCTTTACAGGAAGATGCATATCCCAGATGATCCCCATTTTTACGAGAAATTTTACTTTACACCTGGGGATTTAGGGTACAGGGTTTTTAAAACAAGATACGGTAATATAGGGACACTGATATGCTGGGATCAGTGGTTTCCTGAAGCTGCGAGATTAACAGCTCTAAAAGGGGCCGATATTATTTTTTATCCTACAGCAATAGGGTGGCTGCCTGAAGAAAAAGATGAATACGGTGAAGACCAGTACAACGCATGGGAAACAGTCCAGAGGGGGCATGCCGTTGCAAATGGATGTTATATAGCGGCAGCTAACAGGATTGGTTTTGAAGAATCCCCCGATGGAAACAGCGGTATCCAGTTCTGGGGTCAAAGCTTTGTATCAGATACCTACGGCCAGATTATAAAAAAAGCTTCCCAGGATAAAGAGGAAACCCTTTTAGTAGATGTTGATTTTTCAGTAATAGATGAAACAAGGACTGTATGGCCGTTTTTTAGGGATAGGAGGGTTGAATCTTACGGAGATTTAACAAAAAGGTGGCTAGAGGATTAACCTCTAGCCTTCTCCAGCTATCTTCCTTAAAACCATAGGTAAAATTCCGCCGTGCTTAAAGTATTCAACATCTACAACTGTATCAAGCCTTGATACAGCTTTAAACTCTACAGTATCACCATTTTCTTTTATTGCCCTTATTGTTATCTCTTTTCCTGGTTTCATATCTTCAACACCAATAAGTTCGTAAACCTCTGAACCATCAAGGCCTAGTTCTTCCCAGCCTTCTCCCTCTTTAAACTGGAGGGGAAGAACTCCCATTCCAACAAGGTTTGACCTGTGGATCCTTTCAAAAGATTTAACAATTACAGCCTGAACTCCAAGGAGTTTTGTCCCCTTTGCAGCCCAGTCCCTTGATGAACCTGTTCCGTACTCTTTTCCTCCTAAAACTATAAGGGGAGTTCCTTCCTGTGCGTATCTAACAGCTGCATCATAAACAAACATCTCCTCTTTTTCAGGAAACTTAAGGGTGTATCCACCTTCTTTAGGGGCCACAAGCTTGTTTTTTATACGGACATTTGCAAATGTTCCCCTTACCATTACTTCATGGTTTCCTCTTCTGGCTCCGTAAGAGTTAAACTCTTCCACAGGAACACCGTGTTCAATGAGGTATTTTCCTGCAGGATATTCTGGAGGTATTTTCCCTGCAGGGGATATATGGTCTGTTGTTACAGAATCCCCAAGCAGTTCAAGAACCCTTGCCCCCTTGATATCCGACGGAGGATTAACCTCAAGGGTAAAGTTTTCAAAGTAAGGTGGTTTTCTTATATATGTAGAGTCTGGATCCCATTCAAATGTTTCCCCTGTTGGAGCTTCAAGGGCCTGCCAGTATTCATCACCTTTTAGAACATCCCTGTACTTTTCTTTGAATACTTCAGGAGTGAGGACCTGTTTCATTATCCTATTTATCTCTTCCTGTGAAGGCCAGATATCTTTAAGATATACAGGATTTCCATTAGGATCTTTTCCTATAGGTTCTGTTGTCAGGTCTATGTCTGTTCTTCCTGCTATAGCATAAGCTACAACAAGCATTGGGGAAGCAAGCCAGTTAGCCTTAACATCTGGATGTATTCTTGCCTCAAAGTTTCTGTTTCCAGATAAGACAGCTGAAACAATAAGATCATTTTCTTTTATTGCCTTTTCTATATTTGGATGCAGAGGTCCGCTGTTTCCTATACAGGTCATACATCCAAAACCAACAATATGAAATCTCAATGCCTCAAGGTAAGGTAGAAGACCTGCCTTTTTTAAGTATCCTTCAACAACCCTTGAACCTGGTGCCAGGGATGTTTTAACGTAAGGTTTAACAGACAGGCCTTTTTCTACAGCCTTTTTAGCAAGAAGTCCAGCCCCAATAAGTACAGAGGGGTTTGATGTATTTGTACATGATGTTATTGAAGCAATAACAACAGAACCATCTCCTATAACAACCTCTTCCCCGTCAATCTCAACCTTTGCAACCTTTTTCCCTTTATGTATCCTGCATTCTCCAACTTCCATATCGGCACCTGCTTCATCTTCAAAGGCTGTAATCTCTTTTATATCTATATCCCTGTTGTAATTGCAGTTTAAAAGGTCAATAAATGTTTTTTTCATATCTTTAAGGGTAACCCTGTCCTGGGGTCTGGAAGGGCCAGCAAGGGAAGGCTCAACTTTAGACATGTCAATCTCTATAACATCTGTGTATTCTGGATTTTCATCCCCTGTGTAAAAGAGCATATTCTCCTTTGTATACCTTTCTGCTAAAGAAGCAGCTTCTTCCCTGTTTGTAAGTTTCAGGAAGTTTATTGTTTCTTCATCAACAGGGAAAAATCCCATTGTTGCCCCGTATTCTGGGGCCATATTTGCAATTGTAGCCCTGTCTGGTAAAGACAGCCTTTTAACCCCTTCCCCAAAGAACTCAACAAATTTCTCAACAACGCCATACTCCCTTAATCTCTGGGTAATTGTCAGGACAAGGTCTGTTGTTGTTGCCCCCTCTGGAAGCTCACCTGTGAGTTTAACTCCAATAACTTCCGGAATTTTCATATAGTAAGGCTGACCAAGCATAACAGCTTCTGCCTCAATTCCACCAACACCCCATCCCATTACTCCAAGTCCGTTTATCATTGTTGTGTGGGAGTCTGTTCCAACAAGGGAATCAGGAAATGCTATAACTTCCCCATTTTCCTCTTTAGTCATAACAACCTGTGCTATATACTCAAGGTTTACCTGGTGGATAATACCACTTCCTGGAGGGAATATCCTTAAGGTATCAAAGGCATTCTGAGCCCATTTTAGAAGCTGGTATCTTTCTTTGTTTCTTTTGTACTCAAGCTCAAGATTTTTCTTTAAAGCATCCTCTGTTCCAAAAAAGTCAATCTGGATTGAGTGATCTATCACAAGATCAACAGGAACAAGGGGATTTACCTTTTTAGGATCTATTCCAAGATCCTTTGCTGCATCCCTCATTGCTGCAAGATCAACAACCCCTGGAACACCTGTAAAGTCCTGCATAATAACCCTTGCAGGATGGTGTGGTATCTCAACCGGTGTATCGTACTTTTTTCTCCAGTTAGCGATATTTTTAAGGTGCTCCTGTGTAACAACCTTACCATCAAGGTTTCTAAGGAGATTTTCAACTAAAATCCTGATAGAAAAGGGAAGCCTCTGGATATCTCCTATATTTTTTTGGTGGATTTCCACCAGTGAGTAGTATCCATAAACATTTCCATTTACGGTTATATACTTTTTGAACTCCTCTTTTTTCATAACGCCCTCCTTTAAAGGTTCTATTAAAAATAATAATAGGCCTATTTCTAAATTTATCTTCTGAGATGTATCATTTGTGATATTTATTAGTGAACCTTTAAATGTAAAGTTTTAAGTTTTATTATTAGTAAGCACTAACCACTGGAGGGCAAGATTGATAGATAAAGATTTTTCCCCACAGGAGAAAAAGGCGACCTTAGGACTTGCTGGTATTTTCTCACTTAGGATGCTTGGACTTTTCCTTGTTTTACCTGTTTTAAGTATATATGCCTCCCAGTTTCCTGGGGCAACATCCTTTCTTGTTGGTATAGCTATTGGGGCATACGGTTTAACGCAGGCATTTTTCCAGATACCATACGGTCTTTTAAGTGACAAAATAGGTAGGATACCTATACTTATCTTTTCTACAGTTATCTTTATATTTGGGAGCTTACTTGCTGCTTATGCATCATACGAACACAATATACATCTTCTGATCTTAGGAAGACTCCTACAGGGTATGGGGGCCGTTTCTTCTGTTGTTATTGCTCTTATTGCAGACCTTACAAGGCCGGAGATAAGAACAAGGGCAATGGCAACAATTGGGGCATCTATAGGTATGGCCTTTGCTTTTGGTATGGTTTTAGGGCCCTGGATAGCAGCCCATTTTGGCCTTGGGGGAGTATTTTTATTTACCGCACTGTTAGCAGGAATATCTCTTCCTTATATAATATGGGGTATTCCAAGACCTAAAGTTATTGTCCACCACGATGATGCTGAATTTACAGGTTCCTATCTCGGGGATGTTCTGAAAAACAAAAATCTTCTAAAAATGGATTTTGGGATGTTTACCCTTCATATGGGGCTTACAGCTGTTTTTACAACTGCACCCCTTATTTTAAAACAGTTTATGGATCCCAAGGATTTGTGGAAGGTTTATCTTGTTATGTTTCTGGTTGGGTTAACAATTATGGTTCCTTCCACAATACTTGCTGAAAAGAAAGGACTTATAAAGGAGGTAAAAATAGCCGCGATTATTATTCTTCTTATATCCTTTGGTCTTTTTGTAAAGTTTGAATCTGCATTTGTTCCTGCCATTATAGCTATTATTGTGTATTTCACAGGGTTTATGATGCTTGAACCTATAATGCCTTCTCTAATGAGTAGGTATGCAAATCCTAAAACAAAAGGAACAGCCTCAGGGGTATTTAATACAGCCCAGTTCTTAGGGGCTTTTGTAGGTGGTGCCGTTGCAGGTTATCTCATGAAGTTTGGAACAGATTATGTATTTTATTTCTTGGGATTTATAACATTTTTATGGCTTTTAACTGTTATAACCCTTGATATGCCTGAAAAAGCTAAATAAGCATATTTATTATATAGTTGGAAATAAGAACTCCCTTTTCTGAGAGGGAGACTTTCCCTTTTTTCTTTTTTAAGAAACCTTCATCTATAAGTTTTTTCAGATTTTCTTTGTTTTTTATAAAAGTTTCATCAACCCCCTCTGTTGTCCTTAAACCAAGAATAACCTTTTCCTTAAAAATATCTTCTTCAGAAAGTTTTTCCTCAAAAAAGATCGGCTTTTGGTTTTTAAAAACCTTTTCAAGATACACATCAAGATTTGAGACATTACCAAAACGCCTTTTATTTACAAAAGACCAGGCTGAAACACCAATACCTAAAAAATCAGTATGATTCCAGTAAAAATAATTATGCCTGCATAAAAAACCTTCCTTTGCCCAGTTTGATATTTCGTATCTTTTAAAATCATTTTCCTCTAAAGTGTCGTTTATAAGAAAAAACATCTTTTCTACAGTAGTTTCATCAGGAAGTTTAAAAGAACCGCTTTTAACCATACTTCCAAGGGGTGTTCCTTCATAAGCTGTAAGCATATATCCAGATATATGTTTAACCGGTAGAGAAACAAAAGTTTTTAGGTCTTCCTCAAGGTCTTTTAATGTCTGGGTATATATACCGTAGATCATATCAAGATTTATATTTTGTATGCCGGCCTTTAGGGCACCTTCCACCGTTTTAAAGGTATCTTCTGGGGTATGATGCCTACCAAGTATTTTTAAAAGCCTGCTGTTAAAGGTTTGGGCACCTATACTGATGCGGTTAACCCCATATTCTTTTATTTTCAAAAAATGGGGATACCTGTATGTTTCAGGGTTTACCTCAACAGTTATTTCCATATTTTTGCTGCAGGGAATATGCCTTTTTATAAAAAGAATAACCTCCCCTAAAAGCTCAGGAGGTAAAAGGGAAGGGGTTCCTCCCCCAAAATATACACTCTCAAGATAAAAATCTTCATTTTTGTAAAGTAAAATCTCCTTTTTTAAAGCCTCTATATACCTCCTGTATATATCTGCCCCCTGTATAGAAACAGACATAAAATCACAGTAAGGACATTTTTCACTACAGAAAGGAATATGAATATACAGTCCCTTTATCATAGCCAAAAATCAAACACCGTTTTATTGCAATTTATTAAGCCTTAGAATATACTATTCTAACTTAACAAAGACTAACATTTATGGAGGTAACACAATGAAAGTTAAAGTTTCTGTTGACCAGGATCTCTGCACAGCTTGCGCACTTTGCTATGATGAGCTTCCAGAGGTTTATGAAGATCAGGGAGATGGAATTGCAAAAATTAAAGATGATATCGGTGGAGATGGCGCTGTTATAGAAGGAGAGCTTGCTGAAAGAGCTCTTGAAATCACAGAAGAATGTCCTTCTGGTGCATTAATCACAGAAGTTGTTGAGGAGTAATAAAGAGGGGCGAAAGCCCCTTTTTTATCTGAGGTTTTCCCTTTTTTTCTTCTCGTAGTTTTCAATTTTCTCATGTAGCTCAAGGAGATCATTTTTAGGTCTTTCTACATCATTAAAATGTCCCTTCAAAAAAGCAGCTCCCACAATCAAAAGCCATCCAATAAGCGTTAAAACGTTCGCTGAAACCTGAACAAGATATGCCCTTAAATCAACACCATTTTTAGCATAAGGAGAGCTAAAGAACTCTATGGTTTTATCTATGATCATTCCCCCTACAAAAAATACAACGAGAATTGTAATGGTAATGGCTATGATTTTTGCTTTTGATCTCATGGTTAATTCCCCCTAACTTACTGTCAGGGGGAATATATGGAAAAAATGATAAATTTCAATACATTACCAGTTTTTTACCCTTATTGAGTTTGCAATAACAAAAGCACTGGATAAAACCATCGCAAGGGCTGCAAATATAGGACTTAGTTTACCCATAACAGCAAGGCCAATTCCTATTATATTGTAAATAAAAGCCCAGAACATATTTGTGTATATAACTTTCTTTACCTTCCTTGCTAAAAGGATCATAAGGGGGATTTTTCTCAGGTCATCACTAAGAAGACTTATATTTGCACTTTCCCTTGTAAGGTCTGTCCCACATCCCATAGCTATACCAATATCCGCCTCAACAAGGGCAGGGGCATCATTTATTCCATCTCCAACCATAGAAACTGTTATTCCCTTTTTTTTCTCTTCCTTTATAGCCTTTAGCTTATCTTCAGGCAGAAGACCGGCCCTTACGTCTTCAATCCCCAGTTTTTCTTTTAAGACCTTCGCAAAATAGG
This sequence comes from uncultured Aquificales bacterium, assembly GCA_964536105.1. Lineage (GTDB taxonomy): Bacteria > Aquificota > Aquificia > Aquificales > Hydrogenothermaceae > JAADDV01. The sequence continues at coordinate 12,692 of CAZHWB010000084.1, forward strand.
GGGTATCCCCTGTTAAAACAGATACACCTATTTTCATCTTCTTCAGGGCGTTTATAGCTTTGGGGGCTTCCTCTTTTATCTTTTGGGCAAATGTTACAATTCCCCTTATTTTGTTATCTACAGCTATAAAAACAGGAATTTCACCGTTTTTTTCAGCCCTTTTCTCAGCTTCTTTATACCTGTCAGGAATTTCTATTCCAAGCTCATCCATAAAGCTTTTACTTCCTATAAAGATTTTTTTTCCATCTACTACCCCTTCAACTCCTTTCCCAAAGTGAACCTTAAAAAACTCAGCCTCCCTGTCGCATACTGCCCCTTTTTGGACCGCAAAGGATACAAAGCTTTTAGCCAGTGGATGTTCCGAATTTTTCTCAATACTGCAGGCAAGTTCCAAAACATCTTCACCATCAAAATCATACTCAGACACAACCATATTTCTCTCTGTTATTGTTCCTGTTTTATCAAAAAATACCTGCTTTACAGTGGAAAGTTTTTCTAAAACATCTGCCCCTCTGATGATTATACCTTCCCTCATAGCTTCCCCGAGGCCTATCCACAGGGCAAGGGGGGCACCAATACTAAAAGCGCATGGACAGGATATAAGTAAAACAGACATTGAAACTATAAGGGCCTTTTCAAATCCTTCATTCATATACCAGTATATAAAAGCTCCCAGGGCAATAGAAACAACAACAGGTAAAAACCACGCTGCAATAGTATCAGTTATCCTGTTAATAGGGGCTTTTGTGTTTCTTATCTCTTTCATAAGGGATATAAATCTGTTTAATGTCCAGTCTTCAGAAGGTTTATGAACTTTTATTTTAAAACTACCGTCAATATTTGTTGTTCCAGTAAACAGTTCATCCCCAACTTTTTTTAGGACAGGCTTTGTTTCACCTGTTAATAAACTCTCATCTACATGTCCCTGTCCTTCTATTACCACCCCATCTGCCGGAATTTTTGTTCCAGGGAGTATTTTAACTATATCACCAACTTTAATATCATCTTTAGGAACCTCAACCTCTTTTCCATCTCTTATAACAATTGCCTTTTCAGGGGATAGTTTTAAAAGCTCTTTCATAAAATTGGAAGCTTTTGCCCTTGAAGATGTCTCCAAATAACGGCCAAAAGTAACAAGAACAAGTATCATTGTTGCTGTTTCAAAATAAAAGGAATGTCCCCCTGTAAATACAGAGTAAAGGGAGAGGAAATAAGCAGAAAAAGCCCCTATAGCTATAAGGGTATCTGTATTAAGATTTATTTTTCCCCCTGAAAGGGCATTTCTCAGTATAGGGATACCTAAAATAAGCATAACAGGTGTTGCCAGGATAACTATAACCCATTTTATAAAACCTACAAACATCTGGGCCTGGGGATCATCAGGGGTCATATGAAACCCGTAAATATAGGTAGAAAGCATAAAAACAAGCATAGCTAAGAAATATCCAAAGCCAAATCTTCCAAGGAAAGCTAAAGCTGTTCCCTCATCTCCCCTTAACCCTGTTGTTTTATATATAAGGTAGCATCCAAAACAGCAAAAATCTTTAACTTCCCCATCTATTTTGTACTGGACAGGCTTTCCTGTTATAGGTATCCCGCACTGGAAACACTCAGTATTTGTATCAATGGGCTTTGTACAATCACACTCTATTGTAGGTTTTGGAATGATATTTTCTTTTCCCATCTGCTTATCCCTTAACAGTTTTGTGAGTTAATTTATACGAACTTTTCTATTTTACAAACAATTTTTTCATATTTCTCTGGAGTTTGTGTTGCAACACTGTTGCAACAGTGCAACATATATGCAACATTTTCAGAACTGTTGTTTTTTGTATAAACGATTGATATTACTGAAAAAATTTATTTGGCATACCTCCTGCTCTACAAAAAACAAATCCTTTAGGAGGTTTTGCCATGGCTACATTAAAAGAATTAATGCAATTGCCAGGGGCAGTTGCAGCAGGAAAGTTTGATGATAAGGGAAATCTCTGTGCTTACACAGGGGACATCACAGAAAAGGCAGCTGAGATAGCCGGACTTATGGCAGCTGCAAATAAAGCAATGGCCAATATGCAGGCAAAGGGATGGTCTGCTTACACAGGAAAGGAAGGATTTTACCCGGTTCAGGGATTTGCTGTTGCTGCAGGAAAATATGCAGCATGTATAGCAGGTAATGTTGGGGTTTTTGTTGAATTAGACAAAGCAGATTTTGACAAAATCTGGGAAACAATAATGCCTTAAAAAGATAAAAAAGGAGGTTTAATCATGGCTGACTTAAAAAAACTTTTAGAAATAAAAGGCGTTTTTGCAGCAGGAGAGTTCAATGACGATGGGACATTAGTGGCTTTTGAAGGGGATATCACAGAAGAAGAGGCAGCAATGGCAGCCCAGATGTGTGCAGCAAACAACGCAATGGCAAAAATGCAGACAGATGGATATACAGCCTTTTCTGGACAGGAATGGACACCATTAAAAGGATGGGCTTTAGCAGGTCCAAGGTTCTCTGTTTGTGTTGCTGGAAATGTTGGGGTTTTTGTTAAAAATGATGAAGTTTCATTTAATGAGATTTTTCAGGCTTTACTATCACAGTAAAAAAAGGGGCTTTTTGCCCCTTTAACTTAACTACAAGGAGTTTAAAATGCCTAAATTTTTGTCAGAAGAATGGATAAAGCAGTATGCAGAAGAATGGAATAAAAATGAAAAACTAAGGGAAGGTCTTAAAAAGTTCAGTGCAACAATTAAATACTATATAGAAGGTTCAGACCAGGAACCTGTTTATATAAAAGTAGAAAAAGGTAAAGTTGTTGAAGCAGGAAGGGCCCCAGATATAAAGTACGATTTTGAAATGTGGGCAACACCGGAAGACTGGAATATCCTGGCAACAGGACAGATGGGACCAAAGGCAGCCATGCTTACAAAAAGATTAAAGTTTAAAGGTTCTATGATTACAGCAATGAAATATATGGGGGCTTTTGAGGAAAGCCTAAGAATGATGGGCAAAATACCAACACAATGGTAATAGGTTGTTCACCTGGTAAAAGAA
>CAZHWB010000085.1:0-15133 GCA_964536105.1 uncultured Aquificales bacterium
TCCAGTAAACACAATTTTACTTAATTTTGATATTTCCCTTGTGATAAACTCAAGGGTATCTGCGTCTGTATCAATTCTTATTTCCATTATCCCAGCAAGGATATAATAACCATCCTCATAGTATCTTGGATTACTGAGTAATTTTTGAACCATTTCCCTGAATGTTTTTAAATCCCTGTATCTGACAGTTACAAGAAGATGTCCTTTAAGTATGAATGTCACCGTTTCATTGAAGGCATGCTCCTTTTCTGTGATAAGGAAATAAGCATTTATGGTTATACTTTCCTCATCTTCCCAGTACCTTGAGCTTATCTCTATTTCCTGGGTTTCCTGCCTTGATGGAAACTCTACCTGAAAGTTTTCCTCTACCCACCGTATTTCTTCATCTGTAGGTATTATAAGATCTATCCATAAAACATCTTCTTTCCTTTCACACCCTTTTGAAGTATCTTCTATGGTCTCTATTCTTATGCTCTGTTTTTCCCTTATGAAAAGTCTAAGCATGCTTTTACCTGGATAAATAAATTAGTAAAAAGAGCTTCAACTATATTTTAACGTAAATCATGTTTTTTTCACTTTTGTATGCTTATATTTAACCTTCTAATGAAATAAAGGAATATCAATGTATTAAGATATGTGTCTTCTCTAATATGCGAAATTATTAGCCAAAATGGGAGCAAGTTTGATAAAATTTAAATATCAACAATTAAAACAACATTAAAGGAGCAGCGATATGGAGATAAAGGTTACCAGTGGTCATCTGAAGAATGCACGGACAAAAGCTGTTGTTTCTTTTGTTTTCCAGGAAGATAAGCTTTTTTCAGAGGAAGTTTCTGCTATAGACAGGCTTCTTAATGGGAATATAAATGATCTTAGGAGAGATGAAAAGTTTTCAGGTAAAGATGGGGAGGTTCTGGTAGTTCCTACATTTGGCAAAATGAAGTTTGATTATGTTGTTCTTATAGGGGCAGGTTCAAAAAGAAAGGCAAACCTTGATAAAGCCAGGATTTTAGGAAGCACTGTTGTAAGACAGATGAAAAAAATGAGGGTCTCAAGGTTCCTTGTAGATGGTGAGGCTCTTCTTCCTGTAAAGGAAACAGAAGATAAAATAGCACAGGCTTTAATAGAGGGGATTATCCTTGGAAATTATACATTTGATAAGTATAAATCACAGAAGAATGAATATAAGATAAAAGAGGTTCAAATAAGAGTTAAAAGAAGATTTAAAACGGCAGCAGAAGAAAGGGTTGAGGTTGGGAAGGTACTGGCTGAAGCCCAGAACTTCACAAGGGATCTTGTTAATGAACCTGGGAATGTAATAACCCCTGAAAAACTGGCAGAGATAGCAAAACAAATAGCCGATGAATATGGATTTGAGATAAAGATATATGATGAGAAAGAGATTGAAAAGATGGGAATGAATGCCTACCTTGCTGTTGCAAGGGGAAGTGCAAACCCTCCAAGATTTATACATATAACCTATAAACCAAGAAAACCAAGAAGAAAAATTGCCCTTATAGGAAAAGGTCTAACCTTTGACAGCGGTGGTCTTAATATAAAACCTGGTGATTTTATGAGGTGGATGAAAGCAGACAAATCAGGGGCATGTGCAGTCTTAGGTGTTTTTAAAGCCTTGGGTCAACTCAAGCCAGATGTTGAGGTTCACGGTATAATAGCAGCCGCTGAGAATATGCCTGATGGAAGAGCTTACAGGCCAGATGATATTGTAATTGCAAAAAATGGTGTTTCTATAGAGATAGGAAATACAGACGCAGAGGGTAGATTAACCCTTGCAGATGCGCTGTGTTATGCAAATGAGTTAAAACCTGATGCCATTATAGATATGGCTACCCTTACAGGTGCCTGTGTGGTTGCTTTAGGGGAATATACAGCAGGTGTTATGGGGAATAACCAGAGACTTATAAATGACCTCCTTGATGTGTCTGAAGAAACAGGGGAATGGATGTGGCAGCTTCCGTTTAACGATATGCTCAGGGAACATATAAAAGCCCCTAATGCAGATGTTTACAATATAGGAAAGACAAGGTATGGAGGGGCTATAACTGCAGGATTGTTCCTTGAGAAGTTTGTAGACAGGAAGATACCCTGGGTCCATATAGATATAGCAGGACCTGCCCATACAACAACAGGCTGGTATTATCATCCTAAAGGGGGAACAGGATTTCCTGTTAGAACAATAGTAACCCTCCTGAAGGATAAGCTTGCAAAAGAAAGATAATTCATTATTATTTTTAATGTTTAAAATATAAAACACCTTAGGTTTTAATGGAAAATTGTGAAAAGATCCTTGAGGGGATAGAAGATCCCCTCATTGTCATATCTGATAAAAAAGATCTTCTGTACAGCAATCAGGCAGCAAAACAGCTTCAATCAATCTTAGGAAAGGAAAAATTTAAGGAACTTATAGAAAAAACCCTCAGCGTGAAGCAGATAGAAAAAAGAACTTCTGTAAAGGGTATCTTTGTTGAAATAGAGGATTTTAAGTTTCTTATAGATGCCTTTCCCTATCAGGAAGTTGGTTTTACCCTTCTTGTAAGAGATATCACAAGATTTTTAGAACTTGAGGAACTTTCTAAAAAAGAAGGGGTTATAGTAACAATAACAAAACTTCTATCCTCCATATTCCATGATATGAAGGGACCAGTAGGAGGGATAAAAGGGGCTGTTCAGCTTTTAAAAGAAGATCCGGAAGATACAGAGCTTCTGGAAGATATACTTTATGAGGTAAAAAGACTTGAAAATATGATTTCAGAGATAACTTTTATAACAAAGCCCCTTAGACTCCACAAGAAGTACACCAATATACATGAGATCCTTGAAAAAGCTATAAAAAGCTTAAAAAATACCTATAAAGAGATTGATTTTGAAAGGCTGTATGACCCAAGCATACCAGATGTCTATATAGATAGGGATTATATGTTGCGGGTTTTCATAAATATAATAAGAAACGGTATAGAAGCCGTTGGAGAAAAAGGAAAAATTTCTATATCAACAGGAATATCCTGGGATAAAGTTCATTCCCCAACAGGAAATAAAATATTTATAAAAATAAAGGATTCAGGGGAAGGGGTTCCTGAGGATATGATAGATAAACTATTTTTGCCGTTTACATCCAGGAAAAAAAACGGTATGGGTATAGGACTTTCCTCCTCCTACAAAATTGTTAAGGAGCACAACGGTATCCTCAGATATGTTGGGGATGCAACATTTGAAATTTTATTACCTATAAAAGGAGAAAAATGAAGGCATTAATATTTGATGATGAAAAAACCATTAGAAATATACTCAAAAAAACCCTGCTGAAGGAAGGACTTTCTGTTGAAGCTTTTGAAAGTGGTAAAGATGCTTTAAATCTGATAAGAGAAAAGAAACCTGATGTAGTGTTTCTTGATATATTTTTAGGTGATACAAACGGTATAGATATTCTTAGAGAAATCTCTACCCTAGATAAAAAACCGTACGTTATTATGATCTCAGGCCATGATGAATACACTTACCTTATAGAAGCGATGAAATTAGGAGCCTATGACTATATACCAAAACCTTTTGATATCTCAAAAATAAGAAAGGTTATAGAAGAAATATCAAAAATCCTTGAAACTGATTCTATACTTGAAAATCCGTCAAGGGATATAATAGGAAAATCCCCTGTTATGCAGAATATCTTTAAAATTGTTGGTAGGGCAGGGATAGGAAATGACCCTGTTCTAATTACAGGGGAAAGCGGAACAGGAAAGGAGGTCATAGCGAAACTTATCCACAAATACAGTGATAGGGCAGAAAAACCCTTTGTAGCAATAAACTGCGCTGCCATACCTTCAGGTCTTATAGAGGCTGAGCTTTTTGGGTATGAAAGGGGGGCCTTTACAGGGGCTGATAAAAATAAAAAAGGAAAATTTCTGTATGCCGATGGTGGAACACTTTTCCTTGATGAAGTCAGTGAACTTCCCTATGATGCACAGGGTAAACTTCTAAGGGTTCTTCAAGAAATGGAGGTAAACCCTATAGGATCAAACAGAATTTATAAAGTAGATGTTCGTATAATAGCAGCAACAAATAAAGATCTTATAAAACTGGTGGCAGAAGGAAAGTTCAGGGAAGATCTGTTTTACAGGCTTTCTGTCATAGAGATAAACCTTCCCCCTTTAAGGGAAAGGAAGGAGGATATACCAGAGCTTACAGAGCTTTTTACAAAGGAAGCTTTAAAGAAATACAACCTGAAAAAGGGGGGATTTACTAAAGAAGCTGTGGAACTTTTAAAAAGGTATGATTTTCCAGGGAATATAAGGGAGTTAAAAAATCTTGTAAATAAGCTTATTGCCCTCTACAGGGAAAGACCTATAACCCCAAATATTATAGAAAAACATATCTCCTCTTTATCCTTAAGAAATTCCAGTATAAAGAACTGGAGAGATGGGTACATAAATGAGGTAAAGGGCATGCTGGAAAAAAACAGAAAAAATATATATCTGAAACTTGTTGAGGAAGCGGAAAAAATTGTTATTGAAGAAGTTCTAAAATATACAGGAGGAAACATATCTGAGGCTGCTAAGTATCTGGGAATACATAGGAATACTGTCCACAGAAAGATTGAAGAATTAGATATAGATATACGAAAATATAAAATCAACTAATTTTTTGAGAGAGGTTCATGAGAAAGCTACTTATTTTTGTTCTGGTTATATTTATATGGTCCTGTGCCCCGGCACCTAAAAAAACACAAGAGCCTGTGAAAAATGCCCAGTATTATTACAAAATAGGCCTTTCCTACCTTAACAGCGGTAATAATTCACAGGCTATATACTATCTAACAAAGGCCTATGAAATTGAGCCTAAAAATCCAGATATATTAAATGCTTTAGGGGTAGCCTACTCCTCTGTTAAAGAATTCAAAAAAGCGGAAGACTTTTTTCTAAAGGCTATAGAGATTTCACCAGATAGAGGTGAAATATACACAAATCTTGGGGTTATCCTTGCTGAAGAAAAAAAATACAACAAGGCTATATGGTATTTTAAGAAGGCTATTGAAAATCCCGAATACAAAAATAAGGAAAAGGCCTTTTACAATTTAGCCCTTGTTTATAAAAAACTTGATGAAGATGACAAGTATGAAGAGTACCTGAAAAAAGCCCTCTCATATAACCAGTATTTTATAAACGCCTATCTTGCTTTAGGTAATTATTACCTTTCAAAAGGAATGTATGAGGATGCTTTAAATGTTTTTATGAAAGCTTATAATGTTGGAATATACACGCCGGAGGTATATTTAGGGCTTGGAAAATCCTATTACCATCTTGGTAAACTCCCGAAGGCAAAATATTACTTTTTAAAAGCAAAAAAATTTGCCGGAGATAATTATTTTGTGGCAAATGAAGCAGATAAGTTCATCTCCCAGATAAACGAGGAAATAGCAAGGCAAAAGGAGGAGGAACTAAAAAGAAAGCAGGCTGAACTTGAAAAACTTGAAAAGATCAAGCAAATTGAAGAGATTGCAGAGGAAGGAAATCTGGAAGATGTTGTGGTTGTGAAACCTGTTGAAAGGAAGGAAAAACAGGATTTATTTGAAAAAATAGAAAAGGAAAAAGAAAAGATAGAAAAGCAGATTTTACCTTCTGAAGAAAAACCCAGGGAAAATGTAAAGGAACCTGAAGAAAATGTAATAGAGACAAAACTCAGATTTTACGTCCAGGTAGGTGTTTACTCAAATAAAAAATATGCTGAGGAAATGATAAAAAAACTAAAGGAAATAAATCTCAGTCCAAGGCTCATAAAAAGAAACGTAGATGGAAAACCCTTTTATTTTGTTATAATAGGATATTTCAATTCTTATCTTGAAGCTTCAAAATTTTATAGAAAAAACCTTAAACCAAATGGTTTTAAAGGTATTGTAAAATTTGAGAAGGTGAAGGGGTAATATGGAAGAGAAAAAGGTGGAACTTTCAATAGTAATTCCTATTTATAATGAAGAGGAAAATCTTCCTATTTTGTATGAAAAACTTAAAAAGGTTTTAGATGAGCTTGGTAAAAGCTATGAAATTATTTTTGTAAATGACGGCAGTACAGATAGGTCCTGGGATATTATAAAAGAGCTCTCTGAAAAGGATCCCCACGTTGTAGGGGTTAATTTTAGAAGGAATTTTGGACAGACCGCTGCAATGTCTGCAGGTTTTGATATTGCACGGGGAGAAGTTATTATCACAATGGATGGTGATCTTCAAAATGATCCAGAGGATATACCTAAACTTCTAGATAAAATGAAGGAAGGATACGATATTGTAAGTGGATGGAGGAAAGACAGGAAAGATGATTTCTTAAGCAGAACACTACCTTCACGGATTGCAAACTGGCTTATTTCAAGGGTTACAGGGGTTCATCTCCACGATTATGGATGTTCTTTAAAAGCTTACAGGGCAGAGGTAGCTAAAAGTTTAGATTACTACGGGGAGATGCATAGATTTTTACCTGCCCTTTCAAAAGCTGTAGGGGCTAAAGTAACAGAACTTCCTGTAAGGCATCACCCCAGGATATACGGTAAATCTAAATACGGTATCTCAAGGACATTTAAGGTCTTACTTGATCTTATCCTTGTTAAATTTTTACTTGATTATAGAACAAAACCTTTAAGGGTTTTAGGTGGAACAGGGGCTGTTTTATTCTTAATAGGAGCTTTATCTCTCCTTTATCTTGTGTTTTTAAAGCTGTTTTTTGGACAGGATATAGGAACAAGGCCTTTACTTATATTTGGGACACTTTTTGTGCTTTCTGGTATACAGCTTATATCAACAGGTATAGTTGCTGAACTTCTAACAAGAACATATTACGAATCCCAGGGAAAAAGACCCTACGTTATAAAAGAGATTGTCCAGAAGGAAAATACACTAAAAGAGGAAGAGGTAGCTGTATAGCTACCTTTTTTTAGTATGAAAAGATATATAAAAATTTTTGAATTTACCGTTTCAATCCTTGTAACTGTAGGTTTTTTGTATCTTTTTTATGCTGTTATAGGGTTTGATATTTTTTTTAAATTTTTAAAAGAAATTTCTATTGAAAATATCCTGATAGCCTTTTCCCTTTATGTATTTTCCTACATAACGAGGACCTACAGATGGAAAATAACATTAAATATAAACGACTTTAAGAAACTTTTTAAAATAACCTCGTTTAATACTGTTTTTAACATTTTTCTTCCATTTAGAACCGGTGAACTTTCATTTTTTTATATGCTGAAAAAGGAAAATATCCCTTTTTCAGAAAGTGCTGTTAGTTTTTTTACTGTAAGGATTTTTGATGCAGTATCACTTTTTACTGTTTTTGGTGCTTCATTTTTTGTACTGAAAGGATACACCCTTTTGGCTATTTTACTGCTTGTAGGTATGCCCCTCTCTTTTTACATTCTAAAATGGGGTGTTGCTTTAACTAAAATAGAAAAGTTAAAGAATTTTTCTAAAGAAACCCTCCATCTTAAAAATCTACTTGTTCTATACATACTGTCTATCCTTACGTTTGCCTCAAAATTTACCGGTTTTTATTTTGTTTTGCCAAGAGGTTTAAACCTGTCTTTTACAGAAAGTTTTTTTGCCTCTTCTGCAGGGGATTTAACAACAGTTCTTCCTATCCACGGTATTGCAGGAATTGGAACCTATGAAGGGGGTTTTGCAGGGGTTCTTATATTTTTAGGGATAGAAAAAGAGACAGCCCTTTTAGCCTCTGTTTTTGTCCATATTTTTATACTCCTTGGGGCTGCCATAGTAGCTGGATTCTCGTATGTTTTCTTAAGGAGATAAGTTATATCTTCTCTATTTTGTCCATCATTTTAAACAGATAATTTTCAAGTTCTGCAAACCTTTTTCCATTTGAAAGTATTTCTTCTGGAGGCTGTATATATTTACCTTTTTCCTTTAGTTCCTCAATAGAGTTTTCTATAAGGGCTTTTGCACTTTCCTGGGTAGTTTCAAGGTGAAATTGAAGTGCTATAACCTTTCCGCTGTTGTATTCAAATCCCTGATTTTCACATCCTTCACTGAAAAAGATCCTTTTCCCTCCTTGCGGTATTTCAAAAGTATCCCCATGCCAGTGAAACACATCAAGTTTATCTGGAAAATCAGAAAATATTCTTGAGTTTTTTGCCTCTTTTGTTTTAAAAACAGGAAACCATCCTATTTCTTTGTATCTGTTTTTGTAAACCTTTCCTCCAAGGACATCTGCTATAAGCTGGGCACCAAGACATATTCCAAGTACCTTTTTTCCCCTGGATATAGATTTTTCTATAAATCTTTTTTCCTCCTTTAAAAAGGGAAAATCTTCCTCATCGTATATCCCCATAGGACCCCCCATAACCAATAACAGATCAAAATCATCTATATCTGGAAAAGGTTCATTAAAAAAAAGCCTGCTTCCTTTTATTGAATGACCTTTTTCTTTAGCCCACTTAAATATATTTGCAGGATCTTCAAAATGGACATGTTGAAGGTAGTGTATTCTCATTCCTCTGTCTCCCCTGAAGGTTTTAATATCTTTAGGATATCATCTTTTATGTTGTTTAGAAGCTGCTGATCTTCTATTTTTTTCTTTTCAGAGGTTCTTACATAAAATGAATCCCTGATCCTTTCTCCCTGGGTTGTTACCTTCACTATATGAACATAAACGCCGTATTTAGCAAAAATTTTAAAAATATCAAACAGTAAACCTATCCTGTCTTCCCCTGAAATATCAAAAATCGTATATGAGTCTGACATCTGGTTATCAACTTTAACAAATGTAGGTGGTGGTATTACAGATGCTTTAAATCCACTGCTTCTATCAACAGATAGATCTTCAAGGCTTATCTCACCATTTATATATTTTGAGAATATCTCCTTAAACTTATTAAACTTTTCTTCCTCAACAACTTCTAAAGCAGAAGTGGAAATCTGAAGATCAATTACAACAATGCCGTCTTTTCTCATATAACTGTAAACAGACAGAACATTCAGCCCCATATAACTGAGTATACCTGTGATTACCAGTAAAGGATTTTTTATCTGGTTGCTGTCTACAACTATCAGTAGTTCTGAAATACCTAATCCGTAGTTTTTATCAAAATAAAACTGGGGTCTTTTTGTTTTAAAATACTGCTCTTCAAGTTTTATATGCTTAAGCATATCATCTAACGGTGTTGATGCTACGTAGTAATCAGAAAATCTTCCCATGTGGAACAGGGCCCTTTCTTCCCCAAGCTCTTCAGATAAAAGGGCTTTTAGTTTTTTCTTTTTATCCTCAAGCTTTTTCCTGTAGAGTTCTTCCACAGATATATCTTCCCCTAAAACCTCCATTGTTTTGTAAAAAAGTTCCCACAGTAAAGAGTTTTTCCATTCATTCCACGTTCCTGGGCCTACAGCGTTGGCATCACACCAGGTCAATACTGTGAGCATTTTTAAAAGTTCTTTATTTTTTATTGTTTTTGCAAAGTCCTCTATTACCTTTGGATCGTGTAGATTTCTTCTCTGGGATATTTTTGCCATATCAAGATGGTGTCTTACAAGGAAGGCAACAATATTTGCATCTCTTTTTGGATATCCAAATCTCAGCAATATTTCCCGGGCCATTTTTTCCCCGAGAATAGAATGGTCTTCTTTATGTCCCTTCCCTATATCGTGCAGGAAAACAGCCCATATAAGCAGATCTTTCCTATCTATCTCCTTATAAAGCTCATACATCATTTTTCTATGGGGATGGTCTATTTTCCTTAAAAGCTCTAACTCTTCAACAGCTTTTATTGCGTGTGCGTCTGTTGTGTATTTATGGTATGCATCATACTGGAAATGACACCTCTGGTATCCAAATTCCGGTATTAAATCATCAAGGACATAAAAATCCTGCATTCTCCTTAATGTTTTTGGTAGATTGTGGACGTCAGAAAATAGGGTTCTTACCATTTTTTTTATCTCTGGATCGTCTAAATGCTCCTTTAGCTTCCTTTCATTTTTCCTTATTAAAAACTCTAAATCCGGGGAAAAGTCCAGATTATACTGCTTGTAGTACAAAAATGCCCTGAGTATATTTCTGTGGCTTTTCTCAAATTTTTCCTTATTTAAAACATCCAGTTCAAAGGAGTTTCGGGCAAAGACATCATCAATAGGTTCCATAATCTCAAAATCTTTCTCTTCTGTGAGGGCTTTTAAAATTCTCTTTGTTATTGTGTTTATTGATTTTGCATTCAGATAGTAGAGTTTCATCATCTTTTCTACACTTTCCCTTAACTTTTCAAGATCGTAGGCCCCCTCTACAAAGCCAAGTTTTTTTGCCACTTCTTCCTGTAGCGGTCTAACAAGAACATCACATCTTTTGTTACATATAAGGTGCATCTCATTTCTTAACCTTAACAGAAAATCGTAGGCTTTTATAAGCTCCTGGTATTCTTCCTCAAGGATTATTTCCTTTTCAACAAAGTATCTGTAGCTTTCAACATCATCCAAAACCTTGGCAATCCAGTAAACTTCATGGACATCCCTTAAACCCCCTTCTCCTTCTTTTATATGGGGTTCCATCATATATATTGATGAGCCTGTTTTCTGGTATCTCATTTTTCTTGCCCTGAGGGTTGCATCAATATACGCCCTTCTTTTTGATCTTATAAGCTTTTTAAAACTTTCCTGGAGTGTGTTGTAAACCTCTTTATTTCCGAATAAAAACCTCCCTTGAAGTAAAGATGTAGCCACTGTTAAGTCATCCTGGGCTAATTCTATAAATGTTTTTATGTCCCTTGGGGAGAATCCTATATCAACTTTAAGGTCTAAAAGGGCGTAGTAAAATTTTTCTATATCTTCCTTTAGCTGTTCTAAATTTTCACATTTACACACAAGGGAGAGGTCTATATCAGACTTAAAACACAGTTCCCTTCTTCCATAGCCTCCAAGGACAACAATAGATATCTGTTCTGGATTGGAAAAGGATATCTCTGCAAGTCCTTTTATTGTTTCATCTGTAAGATCAGATAAAGCCCTTACTGTATCAAGTCCCCTTGCGCCGTTTCTATGCTGATTTATTATTTCTTCCTTTTTCTCAAAGTAGTTTTTCAAAATACTGTTCTTTTTCTCAAGGAGAATTTTATCTGTTATCATTCCTATCCCCTTAAACAGTTTTAACAAAAATATCATAATCTATCTTCCGATATATTTTAGGACTTAAAACAGAAAATAAAATTATATTTTTTATATATGGTAAACTATATACAAAACCTGAAGTTAACGGAGCTGTTATGAGGCAGAGAATAAAAGAAATTGTGGAAAAAAGTATAAACAGGGAAGATATATCCTTTGAGGAAGGTATGTTTGTCCTTTCATATCCTGAGGAAGATATAGATTTTCTTATAGATGAGGTAAAGAGGATAAGGGAAGCATACTTTGGTAACCAGGTGGAGTTTTGTTCCCTCATAAATGCAAAAAATGGAGGATGTAGCGAGGATTGTTCTTTCTGTGCCCAATCATCAAAATACCCTACACCTATAAACACATATCCCCTTGTATCTAAAAAGGAACTTTTGGAGGGGGCAGAAAAGGCCGTATCTATAAAAGCAAACAGGTACTGTATTGTTACCAGTGGAAGAAGAGCCTCCCAGGAAGAGGTTCTTGAAATAGCCCAGGCAGTTAAAGAGATAGTGGAAAAATACCCTGTAAAGGTATGTGTTTCTTTAGGCTCCATAGATGAAAAATCATTAAAAATATTAAAAGACGCAGGTGTAGACAGGGTTAACCACAATTTAGAGACCTCAAAAAGATTTTTTCCTAATATTGTTACAACACATCCATGGGAAGAGAGATATGAAACAATCAAAAAAATCCAGAAAGTTGGCCTTTCAACGTGTACCGGAGGAATATTTGGACTTGGGGAAAAGGATGAAGATATTGTTGACTTAGCTATCACATATAGAGGGTTAAAAGTACATTCAATACCGCTGAATTTTCTTATTCCAATACCTGGAACACCTCTAGGAAACACAAAAAGATTAACCCCCCAAAGATGCATAAAAATTATTTCTGTTTTTAAGATATTTAATCCTGAAGCGGAAATCAGACTTTGCGGCGGAAGAGAACTAAACTTAGGTGAATATCATGATAAAGCTATGGAAATAGCAAACTGCCTTATGGCAGGAGGTTATCTTACAAGGGCTGGAAGGGCTCCAGGAAAAGATGAAGAGATGGTTAAAAGATTAGGAAGGAAGCTTATAACAAAAGGAATGTCATTTCAAAAAACAGGCTAATATTTAGATTACAGTTGTTCCCATCTAACAAGGATAAGGGAATAGTTGTCAGATTTTTTCTTTTCAAGCTCTTTGATGAGGTTTAATATTCCCCTTTTTGGCTCAGGGCATAAAAGATAGTGGATTTCCCTGTCTGTAAGAACATCATGGACGCCGTCGGTTGTAATCAGGTAGTACTCATCTTCCTTTAGTTTGTCTTCCAATATATAAGGCTTTTTTCCCTTAAGCCACTCCTCCTGAAAAACATCCCCAATACCAAACTCAATAATATTTTTAGCAGGATGAAAAAATGACTGCTGATAAGATATTATTCCCCTATCCACAAGGGACTGGACGTAGCTGTGGTCGTGGGAAATATAGACAGCTTGCTCTTTTGTTATCTTATAAACTCTACTATCACCAACATTAAAAATAATACTTCTGTCCTTATTCATATATACACCTGCAAGGGTGGTTCCGCTGTTATATAAAGCTGTCCTCATAAATTCCCGCTGGATGCCCTGGATACTTTTTAAAACCCCTTCTATTGAGAAAGGAATATCCATATCCTTTAGCAAACCACACACAAATCTACTTGCCATATCCCCAAAGGAAAGTCCTCCCATTCCATCACTTACGGCAAATAAAGCCCTTTCCCCTTTTATTGTCTTTTCACCACAGGAGTGATCCTCCTGAACAATTTCCCCATTTATAAATATGCAGTCCTCCTGATATTCCCTTAAACCTTTATCTGTGCAGAAAAAAGACCAGTACATTTTCAGCCCCTAATTTTGAGAATTTTTTATAATAATTAATCTACAATTCCAGATCAGGTTAGGAAATGGTAATAATAGGTGTTGATACAGGGGGAACTTTTACGGATTTTATATACAGGAAAAATGGAAAGTGGAATGTTTTAAAGTTACTTTCAACACCTGAAAATCCTGCTAAAGCAGTCTTAGAAGGGATAAAACAGATAGAAAGGGAAAAACCAAGGGCTGTTGTCCATGGGACAACAGTAGCAACAAATACTCTCCTTGAGAGGAAAGGAGCAAAAACTGCATTTATAACCAATAAGGATTTTGAGGATATTATTTTTATAGGAAGACAAAACAGAAAGGATCTGTACAATTTCTTTTATAGAAGAAAAAAACCCCTGGTTCCAGATGACCTTAGAATAGGAATAGACTGCCGGATAAACGCAAAAGGGGAGATCATAAAGGATTTATCTCCGGAAGAGATAAAAAAGGTAGCTAAATTCCTGAAAGAAAAAAAGGTGGAGTCTGTAGCTATTTCATTTCTTTTTTCTTTTCTAAATAACCACCACGAGAAGGAAGTGGAAAAGATTTTCAGGGATGAGGGTTTCTTTGTATCAAGTTCTTACAGGATAATTCCGGAATTTAGAGAGTTTGAAAGAAGTTCAACAGTTGTTGTAAATGCTTATGTAATGCCTAAGGTGAATAAATATGTAGATTTTCTTGAGAAAAATCTCACAGAAGGGGATACCCTCAGGATAATGCAGTCAAATGGAGGAAGTATTTCCCCTAAAACAGCAAAAGAAGAACCTGTTAGGACTGTCCTATCTGGGCCTGCAGGTGGTGTCGTAGGTGCATTTCATATAGGACAGAAAATAGGATACAAAAAGCTTATAACCTTTGATATGGGAGGTACATCTACAGATGTCTCCCTTATAGACGAGAAAATCCCCTTCTCAACAGAGTCAGAGATAGCAGATTATCCTATAAAAGTTCCTGTTATAGATATCCATACAGTAGGAGCAGGGGGAGGTTCTATAGCTTATATAGATGAGGGAGGTTCTTTAAATGTTGGTCCTGAAAGTGCAGGGGCAGATCCTGGTCCGGTCTGTTATGGAAAAGGGGAAAAAATAACAGTAACAGACGCAAATCTATTTTTAGGCAGGCTAATCCCTGATTTTTTCCTTGGTGGGAAAATGGTTCTAAACAAAGAAAGAACAGATTTTTATATGAAAAAGCTGTCAGAGGAAGCAGGCCTATCCCCCTATGAACTTGCAGAAGGAATTATTACCATAGCAAATACAAAAATGGAAAAAGCTGTGAAGGTTATTTCTGTGGAAAAAGGATATAATCCTGAGGAGTTTTCCCTTTTTTCTTTTGGTGGAGCAGGGGGAATGCATGCTGTATTCCTTGCCAGGGAGTTGAACATTCCTAAAGTTATTGTTCCTAGAAACCCTGGTATACTTTCTGCCCTTGGTATGCTTCTGGCAGATGTGATAAAGGACTATTCAACAACAGTTATGCTTTCCCAGAGGGAAGCAACATTTGAAGCCCTTGAAAAAATATTTTCTTTTTTAGAAGAAAAGGCTCTTTTAGAAATGAAAAAAGAAAAGGTTAAGGAGATTTTATTTGAAAGGTATATTGATATGAGGTACAAGGGACAGTCTTTTGAAATAAGTATTCCTTTTTCAAAAGATTTTATAGAAACCTTCCACCTGACCCATGAGAAGATGTACGGTTACAAAGATATATATAAAGATGTTGAAATTGTAAATATAAGACTCAGGGCAGTAGGTAAAACAGACAAACCGGACTTTAAGGAAATTGAAAAAGGGGATAAAAATCCTCCACCTGAAAGCATCCTGGGGGAAAAAGAGGTAATTTTTAATGGAAAACAGGTAAAAACAAAAATTTTAAACAGAGATTTACTAAAAGCAAACAATACTATAGATTTTAATTTTACTATCAGCCCATATTGTAGTGTTTATAAAAACGATTCATCAAAATCTAGCACAAACCAAAATTTCAACCATATACTCTATGGACATGATGGATCAGAAATAGCCAATAGTAACGGAGAAGTAGCTCAAGTATACCAAAATAAGATTATTGATCTTCTGGGAGATAACTTTCAAAAGTA
>CAZHWB010000086.1:0-16509 GCA_964536105.1 uncultured Aquificales bacterium
TTTGAGACCCCGGAAGGAAAAATAAAGGTAAAACAGTATGTAGGTCCTAAAGAGGTTGTTTCTGCTCCATCTCCAGCTCCTGTGATAGAAGTGAAAGAGGAGATAAAAAGCGCTGGTGCTACAGTAGAAATAGAGGCTAAACCAGAGAAAAAATACCATGTGATTAAATCTCCCCTTGTAGGAACTTTTTACAGAGCTCCATCTCCAGGTGCTCCTCCATTTGTTGAAGAAGGGGATATTGTTTCAAAGGGACAGGTTCTGTGCATTATAGAGGCTTTAAAGGTTATGAATGAGATAGAAAGTGATGTAAATGGAAAGATTGTAAAAATACTTGTTGAAAATGGACAGCCTGTAGAGTATGGACAGGAACTGTTTTATATAGAACCAACATAAAGAGGTAAGGGAATGAAACAGCCTATTAATATACTTTTAACTGGTGGAGCAGGCTTCATAGGGGCAAATCTTGCCCTGGCACTCCAGGAAAAATATCCAGACAGTAAAATTCTGATTCTTGATGACTTTTCAAGTGCAAATTTCAAAAACTTAAAGAAGTTCAAAGGGGAAGTCCTTTCCTGTGATGTATCAACAGATGAGGTGTTTTTTAAAACAGATGATTTTCAGCCAGACCTTATTTTTCATTTAGCTTCCATTACAGATACAACTGTTACAGACCAGGAACTTATGATGAGGAGAAATGTAGACGGCTTTAAAAATATTCTTGAGCTTGCCTACGATAGTGAAGCAACTGTAGTTTACGCCTCTTCTGCATCTGTTTACGGCAACGTTAAGGAGCATGTTCCTCTAAAAGAAGATAGAGAAAAATCCCCTGAAAATGTTTATGCATTTTCAAAATACATAATGGATAACATAGCAAAGGAATTTTCAGAAAAAACGGGACTTAAGGTTGTTGGAGTTAGATATTTTAATGTTTATGGTCCTGGGGAAGCCCACAAAGGAAAGTTTGCCAGTATGATATACCAGCTTTACCTCCAGATGAAGAAAAATCAAAGGCCTAGGATTTTCAAATGGGGAGAACAAAAAAGGGATTTTGTTTATGTAAAAGATGCTGTTGAAGCTACAATTCTTGCTAAAGATGCCCCTGTTTCTACAGTTTATAACGTAGGAAGCGGTGAAGCCCGTTCCTTTAATGAAGTTATAGCTCTTTTAAACAAAGCATTAGGCAAAGATTTAGAACCAGATTACTTTGATTGTCCTTACGATTTTTACCAGGAATACACCCAGGCAGATATGGGTAAGATAAAAAAGGAGTTAGGTTTTGTTCCTAAATACAACCTTGAAAGGGGTATAAAGGAGTACGTTGGAATTCTTGAAGGAAAGATAGAATACCCAATAAGGTAGAAAAATGAGATTAAAAGTAAAAGTACCTGCTACAACTGCAAACCTTGGAGCTGGATTTGATACATTTGGCCTTGCCCTTTCCCTTTATAACGAGTTTATTGTTGAAGAGAGTGATACAATAGAGATAGAGACTTTCCCAAAAAATCCTTTTTTAGAAGACCCCCAGAAAAATCTTTTTGTTCAGGTTTTGAAAACAGCCTGTGAAGAAAGGGGAAAAACATTTCACGGGGTAAAGCTCAAACAAATAAATAATGTTCCTGTTGCACGGGGACTTGGGAGTAGTGCCACAGCAATAGTCGGGGCTATATTGATAAGTAGCTTTGTTAGTAAAAAGGAATTGACTGATGAGGAATTTTTTTCCCTTGCGTATAGGTTTGAACCCCATCCTGATAATCTTCTTCCTGCATGGAAAGGGGGATTTACCATAGCCCTTGTTGATAATGGAAAAACTTTTTACCAGAAGCTTGATTTTCCTGAAGAAATAAAGGCTGTTGTTGCTGTTCCTGATTTTCAGCTTTCCACAGAGGAAGCAAGGAAGGTTCTTCCTAAAGAAATTCCTCTATCTGACGGTATTTTTAACGTTCAAAGGGCATCTCTTTTTGTATCTGCTTTGCTGGAAAAAAGATTTGATCTTATAAAAGTATCTATGGATGATAGGTTCCACCAGCCTTATAGAAAAAAACTGATTCCAGGGTTTGACAGGGTTATAAAAGCAGCCTTAGAAAATGGAGCTTTAGGGGCATCCCTCAGTGGTGCAGGGCCTACCATGCTTGCCCTTGCAGTGGATAGATTTGAGGATATAGGGGAAGGAATGGTTTCAGCATTTGAAAATGAAGGTATAAAGGCGGAGTACAAAATTTTAGATATAGACAGGGAAGGGGCAAAGGTGGAGGTTATTGATTAGCCCCTACACCCTTATTTGAATCTGGTTTTTATACATCTCTATAATCTCCTGTTCCGTCGTTGCATCTTCAGGTTTCTTGTCAAATCTGTATCTTCCTGTAAATCTTGGAAATCTAAGACCAAGACCCCTGTTTAATTTTATTTTATCCCATGCACATGTATGGACTGGGCTCAGTGTAAGCTCTGCTCCTGCTATTTCCAGAACAAGCCAGGGTTCATACCATATATCTGCAGTTATTATAGAGTTAACTCTGGGATGTTTGTGATCTATCTGGTGGGGTTTTAGAAGTTCTTCAAGTTTATTAAAGTCATCTTCTGTAAACCCTGTTCCTACTTTACATACTGTTTTAAACTGGTCTGTGTCTGGATCATAACAGGCCATCAGTAGAGAACCAAACTTCCCAGCTCTCTGTCCCTTTCCATAAAAGGCTCCAACCACAACAAGATCAAGTGTATCTGCAAGATGTGACTTATAATCCCTTTTGTATTTTATCCACAGAAAGCCCCTTTTTCCTGCCTGATATATTGAATCCTTTTGTAATGATTTACAAACCAGCCCCTCACACCCATTTTCAATAGCTTCATAAAAAAAGCTTTCAAGATCCTCAACGTTATCAACAATTTTTCTAGTTGCAAGATTTATTCTATCGGTGGTTTTTATATTTTCTTCAAGGATTTTTCTTCTTTCAGGGTAAGATTTTAAGGTAAGGTCTTCCCCGTTTAAATACATAATATCAAATATAAATCCTGCTATAGGATACATCATTATGTGAAATCTGGTAACGTATTTGACCCTCCTGTTCATCAGGTCCTGAAAAGGTCTTATTGCCCCTGAAGAAGGGTCAATAACAACTGCTTCCAGTTCTAATATGTATTCTTCTGGGGTAGTTTCTTTTAAAAACTCTATAAGATCAGGAAACTGATCGGTAATATTTTCAAGTCTCCGTGAAAAGAGAAAAAAAGTGTCCCCTTTTCTGTGGACTTGTATCCTCTCCCCATCATATTTATATTCTGCACCGGCTTTTCCACCGAGTTTTTTTAAAATAAAGGAAGGAATTGCCATTCTTTCGGCAAGCATAGGTCTGATAGGCCTTCCTATCTGTATTTTTATGTTTTCAACCCCTTTTAAACCTTTTTCAACAAGAATAGAGGCTACATATCCAAGATCTGATGTTAAGTTGTAAGCCCTTTCTATTATTTTTCTATTTTCCTTTGATCCTGTGAAGGCAATTGCTAAAGCATCCATTATTGTGTTATCCCCAATGCCGAGCCTTAGTCTTTCTGTTATTGTTCTTAATAAGAATTTTGCCTCTAAAGGGGTTGCTTTTTGGAGAAGTGATATAAAAAGTTCCATTTTCTTTTTTGTTGAACCGTACCCTGTTGTTTCTGCTATTTTTCTTAAAGTTTCATAAACCTCTTCCACTGTTAGTTTTTCCTCTGGCTTTATCCCTTTTTCTTCATACAGGGCCTTTCCGGCATCTCCTAAATCCCCTGTTTCAATAATCTTTTTCTGTATCTCATGCTCTGATATGCCAAGTACCTGGGATAAAGCCTTTATTGCCGATTTTTCACTGAAATTGTAATCAAGTCCTGTATACTCAGGGGCAATTTTTCCAATAGAAAGATAAACAACTTTATCAATAAGATTTTTTGGGGTTTCTTTGAAAAGTTTAACAAGGGCATTTGTCATTTCTGTTCTGCTGGTTGTTTTCTCCAGAAAATCATAAAATTTCGCAAGTTTTATATATTCCATGTCATACCTCTGTAAAGTTTCTTTAATTTTAAATATAATTTGGGAAATCTATAAAAGAAATACAGTTATCACAAGAGGAGGTAAAAATGGATAAGTACAGTGTTATCATAATTGGTGGAGGACCGGCAGGTTTAACTTGCGGAATAACCCTTGCGTCTGCTAAGGGAAAATTTCCATTTGTTGAAGGAAAAAAATATCTTGTTATATACGGCGAATATTCTGACCTTGATAAAGCGTATTTGAGGAATGTTCCAGGTATAGATGAGACAACAGGTAAAGAATTATTAAACAAAATAAGAAAACAGGCTTCATCCTTTGAAGATCTGGAATTAAAGCAGGGAAAAGTAATAAAAGCCTATGGTGAAAAAGGGAATTTCTCTGTTGAACTGGAGGGTGGAGAGATTTACAAAGGTGAATATCTTGTTTTGGCTACAGGCTTCCACAGGTTTGACATAGAAGGATTAGATGTTGAGGTTATCCCACATAAGAAGTCCCCAAGGCCTGGAAAAATAATGATAAAAAATGAAAATGGGAAGGTGAAAGAAGGGCTTTATGTAGCTGGACTTTTGGCTGGTGTACCAACTATGTATGCCTGTGCCTCAGGATCAGGGGCAGAAGTAGCCTGTGATATACTTTCCGATTGGGCTGGAAAAATTGTTGTGGTTCATGATGTTCCAGAGGAATAAGGGCTTTTTATGCCCTTAAACCTCTGTAAATCTACCCATAGAGTAAAATTTAGCCTGCCTTTTTTCAACAAGCTCATCAGTAGGGGTATTTATGATTTCCCTTAAAGCCTTTCTAAGGGCCCTTTTTACAAGCCTGTAAGTTTTTTTAGGTTGTAAATGTGCCCCTCCTAAAGGTTCAGGAACTATGCAGTCTATAATACCCAGCTCTTTTAAATCCTCTGCTGTGATTTTTAGACTTTCAGCAGCTTCAGGGGCTTTTTCCTGGGATTTAAAAAGAATTGCAGCACAGCCTTCAGGGGAAATAACTGAGTATATTGAATTTTCAAGCATCAATACCCTGTCGGCAACCCCTAAGGCTAAAGCACCACCACTACCACCTTCGCCTATAACAGTAGCAACAATAGGTGTTTTTAAACTTCCCATTGTCATAATACTTTCTGCAATAGCCTGGGACTGTCCCCTTTCTTCTGCTCCAATTCCAGGATACGCCCCTGGGGTATCTATAAATGTAAAAACAGGTCTTTTAAATTTTTCTGCAAGCTTCATTATCCTTATGGCTTTTCTATAGCCTTCAGGGTGGGGCATTCCAAAATTCCTTTTTATTTTTTCTTTGGTATCTTTTCCCTTTTCATGTCCAATAACAGCAACAGGAATTCCCTCAAAAAAAGCAAATCCGGCTATTATAGCCTGATCATCCCCAAACTTTCTGTCTCCATGGAGCTCTATAAAATCTGTAAATATATTTTGAATGTAGTCTATTGTATGGGGGCGTTTTGGATGTCTGGCAAGTTGAACCCTTTCCCATGCTGTTAATTCTTCTGTTTTTTTCCTGGCAAGTTCCTTAAATTTTTTTCTTTTTGCAACAAGCTCAGGAAGAAGTTCTTTTCTTCCTTTTTTTATCTCTTGCCTTAAAAGAAATATACTGTCTCCTAAAGATTGGAGTTCTTTATCTAAATCTACACTCATAACTTCACCTCTTTAAGGACTAAGTAAATATAAATCATATACAAAGAACCACCTAAAGCAAATCCAAAGGGTATAAGCTTCTTATTCACATAAGACAGGGTTAAAACAAGAAATGAAGCAAAAATAGCAAAAACCCCTGATACAAATGCTAAACCCTGTAAATCCCATTTTGTAAAAACTATTCCAAAACTAACAGGTATTGTGCTTTGAAAAACCATAGCCCCAGAAACATTTCCAACGGCAAGGGTATCTTTTCCTCTTAATATCCATAAAACACTGTTTATTTTTTCTGGAAGTTCAGTTGCAACAGGGGCTACAAGAAGGGAAAACAGCAAAGGGGGAAACCCTAAGGCAAGACTTATTTTTTCAATTCCATGGACAAAAAGATGGGCTCCTCCAATCATTAAAGCCAAAGCAAAAACCACCTGAAACCATACAAGCCATATAGGGGGGTTTGGATTTTTTGGGGCAAAATATAAATGTTCTGTTTCTTCCATTTCCCCACTTTCCCCTTTTAAAGTCAGATAAACGTATAAAACATATAAAAGTAAAAGGAATAAAGCTGTAAATATTCTAAGGATATGATTTTCAAAGGGAACAATAAAGAGGGCTATTGAATATGCAAACAGGAAAAAGACAATATCCCTTCTTAATCCTACTGTTTCTACATTTAAAGCTATATCCCTCTTTTTCAAAAGGTATCCCGCTATAACGGTAAGTCCTATTAATGGGAAAGCTAATGTTGAAAGCATAAAAGGAGCTCCTAATATTGCCCCAACTCCAATGTCGTGCCCTGCATTTTCAGCGAAGAATATAACGGCAATAATAGGAAGAATTGTTTCCGGAAGTGCTGTTCCCACAGCAGCTAACACACTTCCTGTAAAATTCTGGGAAAAACTGTGTCTGTGCCCGACCTCTTCTATTCCATTTGTAAAAAGTTCCCCTGCCACAAGAATAAAAATCAATCCTACAACAAAAAAAAGTACATCTATGATCAAGCCTTACCCCTCTCTTTAAGTTTTTCTTTTATAAGTTCTCCAAGGGTAGCAAGGCCCTCTCCTTTTGGTTTCACCTTCTCTATTACCTTTTGTATCTCTTCCCTTTCTTTATCTTTTTCAACAGCCTTTATGCTGAGGATAATATCATTACCTTTTATTTTTATAATTTTTGCTTCAATTTCCTGCCCAAGGGAAAGTTTATCACTTGGTATCTCAATTTTCTCCTTGGATATTTCTGCAAGGGGTATAAAGCCCTCAACATCATTTCCCAGATCTATAAATGCTCCTCTATCAATGAGTTTTTTTACTGTTCCTTTAACAGTGTCCCCTATTTTGTGTTCTTTTAAGAATTTCTCCCATGGATTTTCTGTAAACTGCTTTAATCCCAGTCTTATCTTGTTATCCTCTCTTCCCAATACCTTAAACTCTCTAACCTTTGGACCCTTTAATACCTGACTGATATTTTTAATTTTTGGGTTCCACGTTGCATCTTCTAAATGGAGAATTCCCTCTAACTGGTCTGTTAGTTTGATAAAGGCAACTTTGTTTTTTATATCTTTGATTTCGCCTTTAACAGTAGAACCTTCGGGATTCTCCTCCAGGAACTTATCTACAGGATGGGGTTCTGCTGCTTTTATGCTTAGTTTTAACCTTCTTTTTTCCCTGTCAAGCTCTATAATTTTTCCTTTAACTTTCTGTCCCTTTTTAAATAACTCTTTGTATCTATTTGGATGAAGATGGGATGTTTCACTTTTATGTATAAAGCCTTCCAGTTCTCCTACTTTTACTATAAGACCAAAGTCATTTATGTCAGATATAACTGCCTCTACAACATCCCCTACATCTTTATCAAACTCCATCCACGGATTTGGTTCTAAATCTCTTTTTGAAAAGAGTATTTTCTGATTTTCTTTATCTATACTCTTTATTAAAACTTTAATTTTTTCGCCTATGGATAGTTCATCAATTGATCTGTTTTTGTCCCAGGAGTATAAAGATTTTGGTAAAAAGCCAAAAATAATATCATCTAAAGATAGAACAGCCCCTTTATCTAAGATCTTTACAACCTTCCCTTCTACCTCCATGCCTTCCTTTAAAAGCTGGAATATCTCATTCCTTTTCTTTTCAAGCTCTTCTTCAACAACCTGTTTTCTTGAAACAACTACATTTGGATTTTTTCTATCTTTTTCAAACTTTATAACATAAACCTCAAACTCAGCAGGGGGATACTCTTCTCCCTTTTTTAATCCTGCTTCAGAATAAGGAAGATAAGCTTTAACCCCATCAATAGAAACTATAAAACCCTTTTGTGCTTTTTTGTCTAACTTTGCATGAACCTTTTCTTTATTTTGGTAAGCTTTTTCTATCTTTTCTAAAGATTGACTTAATAAAAGGGGTTTTCTGGATATTAACTGGTACCCTTCTTTATTTTTTCTTCCAAGATATATAGCTTCTATTTCATCCCCTTCCTTTAGATCATTGATTTCATCTTTGTTGATTGCAACTTCTGTTTTTAAACCTATATCTACAAATGCTATATCATCCTGAATGCGTACAATTTTACCTTTTACTTTTTCCCCTTTTGTGTAAAAATTTAAAGATGTTGACTCTTCTTCTAGAAGTTTTTGGAACTCTGATTGGCTGTTTTCCATTTTTTATAACCTCATTTAAATATTGGAAATCTTAAACTTTATTATTATATCATTTGCAGGCTTATCTTTATTGTTTTGTATCAAGGTATGTATATTCAATATTCTTATTTCTGCGCTATTGATAGAAAACTTTGTAAAAATTTGATAAAATAGCTACTTTGTTATACCAGCGTAAAGTAATAAGGAGGTTATATAAATGGCAGCACCTAAAAGGAAAAAATCAAAAGCTAAAACAGCTATGAGAAAGGCCCAGTGGTACAAAAAACTAAATATACCTGGCCTTTCCCTATGTCCAGAATGTGGACAACCTAAGGCACCCCACAGAGTTTGCCCCCACTGTGGATATTACAAGGATAAAGAGGTAGTAGAGGTAGTTTAATTGTATATTGCGTTAGATGCTATGGGGGGCGATAATGCTCCCATTAGCAACGTAGAAGGTGCCGTAGCTTTTGCTAAGGAAACAGGCATTGGTGTCTATCTTGTAGGAGATGAAAATACCCTTGAAGAGCTCTTAAAAAAAGCTGGTGGTGAGGGGCTTCCTATAGAAATCATCCATGCACCAGAAGTTATTGGAATGGATGAGCCTCCTTCTACAGCTGTTAGAAAAAAGAGAAAATCATCTATGTATATTGCTGCTAAGCTTGTAAGGGAAGGAAAAGCCCAGGCTTTTGTTTCTGCAGGAAACACAGGAGCTGCAATGGCTGTTTCAAAATTTGTTGTCGGTGCAGCTGAAGGTATTGAAAGGCCAGGTATAGCCGTTGCTTTTCCAACAAAGAAAGGAAAACCTACAATTCTTATTGATGTAGGTGCTAATGTAGACTGTAGACCAAGGCATCTTGTGTATTTTGCTGTTATGGGGCATACATACTTTAAAGAAATTCTGAAAATATCTGACAACCCAAAAATAGGCATTCTTTCTATAGGTGAAGAGGAAGGAAAGGGGAACGAACTTGTTAAGGATACCTATCCCCTTCTAAAAATGACAAATCTTAACTTTGTGGGGAATGCCGAAGGAAGGGATATATTTACAGGGGAATTTGATGTTATTGTTTGTGACGGATTTGTTGGAAATGTTGTTTTAAAAACAAGTGAAAGCCTTGGAACAATAATACTAGAGATGATAAAAGAGGAAGTAAAAAAGAGCTTTATAACAAAAATAGGAGCTTTCCTTATGCTTCCTGCTTTAAAGAGATTTAAAAAGAAGGCTGACTTTGCGGAATACGGAGGAGCCCCTTTACTTGGAACAAAAGGAACATGCATAATCACCCATGGAAGGGCAGATGCAAGGGCTATAAAAAATGCTTTAAAAGTTGCCTCACAGTTTGAAGAAACCCATTTTAACGATAAGTTAAAAGAGAATATACAGACCCTTTTACCTGAAGTTCTCTTAAATGGGAAGGTGGCATGAAAGCAGAAATAAAAGGTATTGGAATGTATGTTCCCCCCAGAGTCTTAACAAACTTTGATCTTGAGCAGATTCTTGACACCTCTGATGAATGGATCACAACAAGGACAGGTATAAAGGAAAGGCGTATTGCTGAGGAGTGGGAAAATGCAAGTGATTTGGCCCTTCCTGCAGCAAAGGAAGCTATAGAGAATGCAGGTTTATCCCCTAAGGACATAGATTGTGTTATTGTGGCAACCTCTACTCCAGATATGACATTCCCCTCAACAGCCTGTTTCCTTGCAGATAAATTAGGATGTCAAAAACCTATGGCCTTTGATATTTCAGCAGCGTGCAGCGGTTTTATATATGCCTTGACAATTGCCAACTCATTTATAAAATCAGGTCAGTTTAAAAATATTCTTGTTGTAGGGGCTGAGGTATTTTCTAAAATAATAGACTGGAATGATAGATCTACAGCTGTTATATTTGGAGATGGAGCTGGAGCTGTTGTTGTCTCATACTCAGAAGGAGAAAGTGATATCTTATCAGCAAAGATGAAGTCAGATGGTTCCCACTGGGGTTCCCTTTTCTGTCCTGTAGGAGAAAAGCTTAAGATGAGGGGAAGGGAAACATTTAAACTTGCAATTAAATCTATGGAAACAGCCTCAAAAAAAGCCCTTGAGGAAGCTGGTTTAACCCTTGATGATATAACCCTTGTTGTTCCACATCAGGCTAATATAAGGATCATTAAAGCGCTAGCAGAAAGATTAAATCTTCCTGATGAGAAGGTTTTCAGTAACATCCATAAATATGGAAATACAAGTGCTGCATCTATACCTATTGCAATGTATGAAGCCTGGAAAGAAGGGAAATTTAAAAAAGGGGATTATCTTCTTTTAACTGCCTTTGGTGGTGGGCTTACCTGGGGAGCTGTTGTTTTAAAGTTTTAAAATAAAAAGAGCTACAAGCTGTAGCCCTAAACTGCTTTTCCAAAATCCTCCGGTTTAATGGATTCTAACCAGTCTCTAAGTTCTTCCTCTTCCATATCTATATTATCTTCAACTTTAAAGTCTTCTAAAACTTTAGGAGATACAAAAATAGGTGCCCCTGTTCTTAAAGCTATGTTTATGGCATCGCTTGGTCTTGAATCAATTTTTAAAACTTCCCCATCTTTCATTATGCTGATTTCTGCGTAATAAGTGTTGTCCCTCAGGTCATGGATATGGATATACTCAACTCTACCTGAAAGCTCTGCTATGAGATTTGTAATTAAATCGTGGGTCATAGGTCTTGGTCTTTTAACCCCTTCAAGCTGCATTGCAATAGCATTTGCCTCAAAAACACCTATCCAGATAGGAAGAACATCATTTGTATCTTTACTTTTAAGGACAACTATAGGCATATTTGTTACAGGGTCTAACGTTATTCCCTGCACGCTCATTTCAATCATAACCTGCCTCCTCATTAAACAGTTTGTTTAGTAACTGCACCTTCTAAAGAAAATCTATTAGCTTTTGTTATGTTTACATTTACTATCTTACCTAATAAGTTATGCTCTCCTGAGAAATGGACAAGTTTATTTGTCCTTGTTCTTCCAACTAACATTCCATCTTTTTCCTCTTCTACAAGAACTTCAACAGTTTTTCCCTGGTATGCCAGATTTTTCTTGAAGGCTATTTCCTTCTGTATATTAATAAGTTCACTGAGCCACTGTCCGGCTTTTTTGTAATCCTCTGTTAAAGGCATTTTAGCTGCTGGTGTTCCTGGTCTAGGGGAATATTTAAAGGCGAAAATCTGATCGTATTCTACCTCTTTAACAACCTTAACAGTTTCTAAATAGTCCTGATATGTTTCCCCTGGAAATCCAACAATAATGTCT
Organism: uncultured Aquificales bacterium; assembly: GCA_964536105.1. Classification (GTDB taxonomy): domain Bacteria; phylum Aquificota; class Aquificia; order Aquificales; family Hydrogenothermaceae; genus JAADDV01. The sequence continues at coordinate 11,584 of CAZHWB010000086.1, forward strand.
GTTGATAAGGCTATATCAGGGATATACTTTTTAAGCAATTCTATTTTTTTGAGATATTCCTTCTGGGTGTATCCCCTATCCATAGCAGAAAGAATTCTATCTGAGCCTGCCTGTATTGGAAGGTGGAGATATTCACATACCTGGGGTATATCTGCCATTGCTTTTATAGTATCCTCATCCAAGTCCCTTGGGTGGCCTGTTGTAAATCTTATCCTCTCCACTCCATCTATCTTTGAAACAGCATATAAAAGCTCCCAGAATTTTACATCCCCCAGATCCTTCCCATAGGCAGTTACATTCTGTCCTATAAGGTGTATCTCTTTCACGCCATCTTCTACAAGCCATTGAACTTCCCTTAAAATATCGCCAATCCTTCTACTCCTCTCTCTTCCTCTTGTAGTTGGAACTATACAGTAGGTACATTTTTTATCACAACCCCTTATAACAGTTACATAAGCTGTATATTTGTTTTCTCTAACTGTTGGATACTTATCAAGCTGTGTTTCGTTTTCATCTATCTCTTCAATAATCTCAACAGCTTTGTTTCCCTTTTTAGCTTCTTCTAAAAGCTGTGGTAGATGGTGAATATTCGTTGTTCCAAAAACCATATCAATAAATGGCGCTTTTTGTAGTATTTCATAGCCAGCCCTCTGGGCAAGACATCCGCAAACGCCTATTATTGCATCGGGATTTTCCTTTTTTATCTTTTTATATTCCCCTAATGCAGATAAAACCTTCTGGTCTGGTTTTTCCCTGACAGAACAGGTATTTACAAGTATTACATCTGCCTCCTTCCAGTCCCTTGCAGGTTCATAACCAAGACTTCTTAAAATTCCTGCCATTTTTTGACTGTCGTTAACATTCATCTGACAGCCAAAAGTTCTTATATAGTATTTTTTCATCTATCTGAACCTCAAAAATTTTTTATGTTAAATCTAATAATTTATCATATATATGTGTTTTAACATTATTATCAATATCACCTATATCTTCATAAATTGTAGCCTTAAAGCATTTGAAACAACAAAGATAGAACTAATAGACATGGCTACTCCTGCAAATACAGGTTTTAATAAAATTCCAAAAAACGGATAAAGTATCCCTGCTGCTACAGGGATGCCAATAATGTTATATATATAAGCCCAGAAAAGATTTTCTTTTATAACTTTAAATGTTTTTTCAGATAAAACTATGCTTTTATACACCAGGAAAAGGTTCTTTTTTAAAAGTAAGATATCTCCTGCCTCTTTTGCTATATCTGCAGCCTGCCATACAGCTATACCAACATCTGCTTTCCCTAAAGATGGAGCATCATTTATTCCATCTCCAACAAATAAAACCTTATGTCCCTTTTTTTGAAGCTCATTAACAATCATATATTTATCTTCAGGAAGAAGCTGGGCTTTTACCATATCAAAGGGAATCTCTTTTTTTATTTTTTCGGCAGCTTTATATGTATCCCCTGTAAGAAGAACTGTTTTTATACCTCTGTCTTTTAATATTTTGATTACCTCTTTTGCTTCCTCTTTTATTTTGTCTTCTATATGAAACACAGCTATGATCTCATTATTTACACAGATAAAGACGCAGGTGCCTTTTTCTTCTACAGGTACTGTTATACCTTTTTCCTGAAGGAAAGTCTTACTTCCAATAAGAACCTTTTTCCCTTCTACAGTCCCCTCTATTCCCTTTCCTGCTATCTGGCTAAATTCCTGAACTTTTAAATCTACATAAATATTTATTGATTCTAAAACAGCCTTTGCTAATGGATGGCTACTTCCCTTTAAAAGAGGTACTGCAAAAATAAGGGACTCTTTATCAAATATCTGCTTTTCAACAACAGAAGGTTTTCCCTGTGTTATGGTTCCTGTTTTATCAAAAACTGCAATATCAATATCTTTTATATTTTCTACAATTTCAGGATTTTTTATAATAATCCCTTCCTTTGCCCCCTTTCCTACAGCAGAAACAACAGCTATGGGAGTTGCAAGACCTAAGGCGCAGGGACAGGCTATTATAAGTACAGAAACAGCCGTTAAAAAACCATACTGTACGTTTCCAGCCAGATACCATACATCAAAAACTAATATCGCCGTTATCATAATAGCTGGAACGAAGATTGAAACAACTTTGTCTGCAAGTTTTCCTATAGGTGGTTTTTTACTTTGGGCCTGATTTAGCAGTTCTATAATCTGGGAAAGTACTGTATCTTTTCCTGTTTTCAGGGCTTTTATCTTTAAAATTCCTGTTTTGTTTATGGTTCCCCCAATAACCTGATCACCAGCTTTTTTAACTACAGGAAGAGGCTCCCCAGTTATCATTGATTGGTCAACTTCCCCTTCCCCCTCTAAAACAACACCGTCAACAGGAATTTTCTCCCCAGGTTTCACAATGAGAATATCTCCAACAACAACATTTTCTGGATGTACCTCAACCTCTTTACCATCTACAAGAATTCTTGCTTTAGAAGGTTTAAGGGATAAAAGCTCTTTCATAAATGCTGATGCTTTGTTTTTAGAACGATTTTCTATATACCTTCCCAGGAGGATAAATGTAATGATTGCTGCAGCTCCATCAAAATAAAGATGTCTCATATTCTCAGGAAAAAAACCAGGAAAAAATAAAACAGCGGTGGAATATAAATAGGCTGCTGTCGTCCCGATTACAACAAGAAGGTTCATATCAGCAATGCGGTTTTTTAGTCCACCTATAGAAGATGTGTAAAACTCCTTTCCCACATAAAACTGGACAATTGAGGCCAGAAAAAAAATCAGTAAGTTTTGCAGGTTTAAAGATTGATTCTTATCTAGATAAACATTTTTCAAAATCTCTATATCTAAAAAAGAAAGAAGAAAAATAAAAGATGTTAACAGCAAAGAGATAAAGAGATTTTTTTTGAGTTCTTTTTCCTTCAGGAGCTTTTTTTTTCTATACTTTCTACATCAATGGAAGCTTCATATCCTAACTGGTTTATTTTTTCTATTATTTCTTCCTTGGTTATTTTAGAGGGTTGATACTCAAAAATTCCCTTTGATGTTGCTACATTAACTGAGGCTGAAACAATCCCTTCTGTTGCCCTTAGTGTTCCTTCTATCCCCGCTGCACATCCAGCACAATGCATACCTGATATATTCAGTTCAATTTTCTCTACTTTTTCTGTATTTTCCTGGGGCTTTTCCTTTTTATCCTTTTTTCCAAAGAAAAACCAGCTAATTCCACCTATCATAAACAAAGAAGCAGACAGTACAGCTACCTTCTCCATCTTAACCTCTACTGAAAAAATTTAGAAGATAATAATCTATACCAAATATGTCCAATGTGAAGTTCACAGACCAAGGTATCTGGCTATTTCATTTAAATCAGGGGGCATTTCTATAGGTTTATCACTTGCTTTTATTACTGTATCAGGATCCTTTAAACCATTTCCTGTTAATGTGCATACGATAGTCTCTCCTCCTTTAAAAACCCCTTTTCTGTAAGCTTTTATAACTCCGGCTATAGATGCAGCTGAAGCCGGTTCGCAGAAAACACCTTCCGTTGATGCAACAAGCCTGTAAGCTTCAAGAATCTCTTCATCTGATACAGCATCTATAAAACCATCACTTTCTTTTGCAGCCTGCAGAGCAGGTTGCCAGCTGTAAGGATTTCCTATTTTTATTGCTGTTGCTATAGTCTGGGGGTTTTTTATCGGAAATCCTTTAACTATAGGGGCGGCACCTTCTGCCTGCCATCCTATCATCCTCGGCAGTTTTTTTGATTTACCTGCCTCTTTGTACTCCTTATATCCCTTCCAGTAAGCTGTTATATTCCCTGCATTACCAACAGGTATAAAATGGAAATCAGGGGCATCCCCTAAATGGTCAACTATTTCAAAGGCTGCAGTTTTTTGTCCTTCTATTCTGTAGGGATTTACAGAGTTTACAACTTCAACAGGGAATTTTTCTCCTATTTCCCTTACAATAGCAAGGGCATCATCAAAATTTCCCATAAGGGCTATAATTTTTGCCCCATATACCATAGCCTGGGATAATTTCCCCAGTGCAACTGCTCCTTTTGGAAGGATTACATAAGCATCCATTCCAGCCCTTGCAGCATAAGCAGCTGCAGAAGCAGATGTATTTCCTGTTGATGCGCATATAACAGCTGTTTTTCCTGCTTCCTTTGCTTTTGATATGGCCATTGTCATTCCGCGGTCTTTAAATGAACCTGTAGGATTTAGACCTTCATACTTTAGATATATTTTTAAATCCTTATCTGGAGCTATCTTTTTTGAAAGATTTGGGGCATCTATTAAAGGTGTATTTCCTTCATATAGAGAGACAATCGGTGTTTTATCTGTAACAGGTAAGTATTCCTTGTAAGCCTTTATAATCCCTTCCCATTTACAATAACCCAAAATGTAATATCCTCCTGTCAAATTTGACAAAATATTATAACATTTTAGGGTCAAACAAAATTTCACATTCCCTTTACATAAAGGATAAAATAATCTTTTAGCTAAAATCTTTTATTTCTGGGAGTCTGTATATGAAGGATTTAATATCTGTAAATCAGATTGATGAAAAGGTTTTTGAAAATATTTTCCACCTGTTTAAAGATTATAAAAATCGCTACAAAAATGGTGAAACAAAGATATCAGATTTAAGGGGATATTCAATACTTCTTCCTTTTTTTGAGGAATCAACCAGAACAAGAACATCTTTTGAACTGGCCGGGAAAATAATGGGAGCTGATACAATAAATATATCCGGCTCTTCATCTTCTGTAAAAAAGGGGGAAACCCTTTACGACACCATAAAAACCCTTGAAGCTATGCAGTCTGATTTTATTGTTATAAGGCACTCTATGGCTGGTGCCCCCCACATCGTCGAAAACGAAGTTAAATCCCATGTTATTAATGCTGGAGACGGTGCAAATGAACATCCA
>CAZHWB010000087.1:0-2516 GCA_964536105.1 uncultured Aquificales bacterium
CATACAACATGCATCTATTGATCCTTCTGCTGCCACTGCCCCTACAAGGGTATGAAGTTCGTCTATATACAGGATTATATAGAGAGCTTTTTCAAGTTCCTTCAAAATATTCTTAAGTCTTTCTTCAAACTGACCACTGTATTTTGTTCCAGCAACAAGGGCTGCAAGGTCAAGGGCTACAATTCTTTTAGACTGCAGAGGTTCAGGAACCTTCCCTTCAGCTATTCTCTGGGCTAATCCCTCAACAATAGAGGTCTTCCCTACACCAGGTTCCCCTATTAAAACAGGGTTGTTCTTTCTTCTTCTTGCAAGTATCTGAATAACCCTATCTATTTCCTTATCCCTGCCGATAACAGGGTCTAATTTACCTTCCCTTGCTAAAGCTGTTAAATCTCTACTAAATCTATCTATATTCGGAGTTGGAACCTGTTTAACCTGCTCCTGGGGAGGAATTTCTCCAAGTATCTGTAAAATTTCCCTTCTAATAGAATACTCATCTATTCCAAAACCCCTTAAAACCCTTCCTCCAAGACCTGTTTTTTCCCTTACTATTCCTATAAGAAGATGTTCAGGTCCAACAAACTGGTGGTGAAGTATTCTCGCCTCTTCAACGGCAAACTCAAGAACCCTTTTAGCATCAGGGGCAAATAGAACCTCCCCTGAATGGGATCCATGAACCATCTGAGATATTAATGTTCTTTTCACCTTATCAACAGTAAGCCCAAATCTTGATAAAACAAGAACAGGAATATCCTCCTCTTCAAGTAGAGAAAGGAGGAGATGCTCACTTCCTAAATAGTTATTTTTATGTTCTAAAGCTTTTTCTCTTGCATTTAATATTACCTTTCTAGCCCTTTCAGTAAATTTCTCAAACATATCCAAAACTCCTTTTATTTTTGTTTCTTCTTAGCCTAAAGAAAATATGCTAAGTTTAAATTTTTCAAGTCTTTACAATTATATCGCGGATAATCCCATCTTTTAAATACAAAATTCTGTTGCAGTATTCTGCAACCTCCCTATCATGGGTTGCAATGACTATACTCACATTCTTCTCTTTATTCATCTGCAAAAATATTTCCATAACCTTTCTTGCATTATCTGAATCTAAATTTCCTGTTGGCTCATCTGCCAAAATAACATCCGGCCCGTTTACAACAGCCCTTGCTATAGCAGCCCTCTGCTGTTCTCCTCCAGAGACCTGGGAGGGTCTATGATTTAATCTGTGGGATAAACCAAGTAGCCTGAGTATTTCTTTTGCTTTTTCCTCTGCTCCCCCTCTATTATAAATTTGAACAGGCAGCATAACATTTTCAAGAATTGTAAATTCAGGGAGAAGGTAATGAAACTGGAAAACAAAACCTATATGTTTGTTTCTAAAAACTGCCAGTTTTTTGTCTGTCATAGCTGACAAATCCTGACCATTTATGAAAACCCTTCCCTCTGTTGGTTTATCTATTCCCCCAAGTATATGTAAAAGGGTGCTTTTCCCTGAACCAGAGGGACCCATAAGGGCAACCATTTCCCCTTTTTCCACAGAAATAGAAACCCCCTTTAAAGCTTCAACCTTTTCCCCTTCCAGGTAGTAAACCTTTCTTAAATTTTCTCCTTTTAAAGCTTCCATGGGATCTCTCTTATTTACAGCTTTTTAGTCATTATACCCTTTAAAAGGGAAATTTTTAGAAAATTTATGTTTTTCATCAGCTTCTCCTATTAAGCTTTTCTATTTGTCTATTACTTTTTTCAAATACCCCATTTTTCTTTATCTGATAATTTAGTTAGAAATAACTAACAGGAGGTTTTATATGAATAACGACAAACCGGTAATGGGCTGGGCTGTTGCAGGTTTCCTTTTTGCCGTTATCAATCTTATTACTTTCCTTGTAGCCCACAGACCTATAGGTGCTTCAACAGCCTTCCCCTATATTGGAAACGTTATCTTCCCTGCTATAGAAAATGATTACTGGCAGGAGATCAAAACATCAGGATACTGGGAAGCCTGGTTTTTACTAGGGGGTTTTATAGGGGCAGTTATAACCTCAAAGCTTACAAAAACATTCAGGTTAACAGTTACCCCTGTTTACTGGAAAGAAAAGCTAAATATGTCAACAAAATCAAGGGTCCTGTTTGCCTTTTTAGGTGGTTTCTTACTTATATTTGGGGCAAGGATGGCTGGAGGCTGTACATCTGGTCATATGTTTAGTGGTGGAATGCAGTTAGCTGCCAGCTCACTATGGTTTGCTGTTTTTGCATTTATTGGCGGTCTTGCTGTTGCAAATATCCTATACAGAAGGAGGTACAAAGGATGAGCACAATACTTACAGCTTTCATCATAGGATTGTTTTTTGGGGCTATCATGCAGCTTGCCCAGCTTGACAGACTTGCTAAAGTTATAGGGGCTTTTCTTTTAAAAGATTTAACAATTCCCAAGGCTCTTTTAATGGCTATGGGTGTTGGGGCAATCCTTATATACACAGCTGAATATTTTGGATTTATTGAACTTCATATAAAGCCCTTTT
>CAZHWB010000088.1:0-13530 GCA_964536105.1 uncultured Aquificales bacterium
TTGGACATAGAATTAAATCAACTAAAAATCCAGACAAAAGGGTAGAACTTCTCAAAAATTTTGCTAAGGAAAACTTCCCTTCTACAGAGCTTTTAGACTATGCTTTAGAGGTTGAGAAGGTAACAACATCTAAGAAGGAAAACCTCATTCTAAACGTTGATGGAACAATAGGGGTTCTCCTTGTTGATATGTTCAGGGCCCTTGGATACAAAGATGAGGAGATTGATGAGCTTATCAATGCCGGTGCATTCAACGCATTCTTTGTTCTTGGAAGAACTATAGGATTTATAGGACACTATCTTGATGAGAAAAGACTTGATATGCCTCTATACAGACATCCAACTGATGATATCCTTTACGACGTTAAAAGACCTGAAGGGGCATAAATATCATAAAGGGGCTTTTAAAGCCCCTTTTATTTTTTTATCTCATTTAAAACATCATTTCTTATTTGCTTGAGTTTTATTTTTATCTCAACTCTACTGTTTCTTCTTATAAGGAGAGGATGGTTCCAGGTATAAAGGGGTTTTGTATTTCCGTAAGCTGTAACAGATATCTTTGTAGGATCTACCCCTAAAGATATTAAGTATTCAGCTACAGCAAGGGCTCTTTTTTCTGAGATATCCCAGGGATTTTTTTCTTCTCTGTTTGCATGCCCCTCAATCATAACCTCTCCAAATGATTTATCAAGGGATTTTATCACTGTTGCTATACTCTGGAGGGCTTTTTTTGCTTTTGGACTAAGCTGGGCTGAGTCTGGTTCAAAGGTAACATCATTAAACAGTCTAACAAGAATATAATCCTCTATAACAGCTATTTGAAATGCGTGGGGAGGTAGTATCCTTTCTATTCTTTCCCTTAAAAGTTTAGCCATATCCTGACGCATTAAAGAGATAGGGGGTATCACCTGAACAGTTTTTATAGCCTGAAACTTCTCTTCCCCCTGAAAATACCACAAGAATTTCATAAGTTTTTTGATATCCAAAACAGACATGGAATAAAGCAGAATAAAGAATGTAAGGAGGAGAGACATCAAATCACTGAAGCTTATTATCCATGCCGGAGCGCTGGGACATTCTTCCTTTTTTTTCCTTGCCATCCTATTATCCAGAAATTTTTATAACAAATTCAACCCTTCTGTTTTTTTCCCTATTAGCCGGGGTTGTGTTTGGAACTAAAGGTCTGTATGGACCATATCCCCTTGCAGCTAAAAGGGAAGGGTCATATCCACACTCAATGAATTTTTTTAATATATACATTGCCCTTGCCATAGATAACTCAAGGTTATTTTTAAATTTTCCCTTAACAGGGGTATCATCTGTATGACCTTCTATTACAAGTGGATACTCAGTTTCTTTCAGTTTTTTACATATTTCTTCTATTATTTTTTCAGCCTGGGGTGTGGGCTTTTCAGAACCAGGGGGAAACATCTTTGATACATTTACCCTGAACCTGAGCATAGATCCATGTCCTTCAACATCACTTTCAATCCCCTTTTCCTCTAACTCCTTTTCCAGCTGGTGGAGACTTTTTTCAAGTCTTTGTCTTTTTTTTACCTTTGGATACATCTTTTCAAATTCTATCTCAATATTTGTATTTTTCATAACCTTTTCTTCAAGGAAAACCCTTCTACCTCCAAGGGATTCTGTTATTCCCTTTATCACCATATGGAATTTTTCAAGGGATATTGTTCCCATTGAGAAAAGCAGGATGAAAAAGGTAAGAAGGAGGGACATTAAGTCTCCAAAACTGATAAGCCATCCAGGGAGGCCTTTACATTCCTCCTTCTTTTTCCGGGCCATTTTTATTCTTCTCCACCTTCAATACCAAAGAGGGAAAGGAGCTTGCTTCTTAAAACATTTGGATTTGTTCCGTTATTAATAGCCTCTACTGTTATTACATAAGCTTCTTTAAAGAGAAGATTTAAATCCTTAAAAAGCTTAAGTTTTTTGGAAATTGGAACACATAAAACGTTTGCAAGGATAGCTCCGTAAAGGGTTGTTATCATCGCAACCGCCATTCCAGGACCCAAAGCAGATGGATCATTCAAGTTCTGGAGCATCTGGATAAGACCTATAAGGGTCCCTATCATACCAAAGGCAGGGAAAAGTTCCCCTAAAGCTTCCCATACAGCTACTTCAGTTGATAGATCCTGTTCTACTTTCATTAAAGCTGTGTCTGCGTTACTTTTTATTTCCTCTATATCCTGTCCATCTATAAGCATCCTCATTAAACTTCCAAAGAAGGGATCCCTTGAGTAATACTCATCAATATCCGACTCCAGAGCAAGAATTCCATCTCTTCTTGCTTTGTTTGCAACATTCACCAGGTAATCAACAAGTTCAACAGGATCAGGAAGTCCAGGATTGAAAGCCTTTCCAATGGCTTTAAGACCTGAAAAAAAATCTTTCATTGGAAAAGATGTTAAAGATGCTGCCAATCCTCCTCCAACGGTAATAAGAAGAGAAGGTATATTAATAAAAGCTAAAGGACTACCACCGATGGCAATAGCAACAACAATGAGGAGAATAGCCGCAGCTAAACCTATGACTGTAGATATTTCCATTGTTCACTCTTCCCACCTATTTTTTATTTTTATGTATTTTTTTCAGCATTTTATGTTGTTCTCTCTGGATAAATTTAAGGATTATATCCCTAGCTTTTTTTTCAATATTTAAGAACTGGACACCGTAACATTCATTATCGCCTTCTTCTATAATGTTTTTTAGCATTGCTTCAACGACCAGTTTTTCCCCCTCCAGCTCAAAACTTAAAACCAAATCCATTCCTATCTTAAGCTGGGCTTCCTTAGCATCTTTTTTTCTCAGGCAGAATTTTGCTCCCTGGGCTGATATATCAACAAGTCTTGTGTATATGTAATGTTTTTCCCCATCCTTTGTGTGATACACAACTTCTACAGGTTTATTGATCTTAATTCTTACCTCTTTTCTCCTCTGTATCCTTTCCAGGTTAAATGTATGGGGTATTTTAACTATGTACTTTCCATTTTCTTCAAATATGCCCTCCACTATCCCTTCAAAGGTGTACATTCCATCTTCTGTTCTTAAAAACCTTATGCGAACTTTATCCCCTTCTTTAAAAGAAAAGGGAGGTTGCTGATCTATAAGGTACCAGTAGGTATATTTCTCATCTTTATCGTATAAAGCAACAGGATATATTTTCCCTGCACCTGCAATTAGATTTCCTGTCTGGTATAACTCTATGTCCTTTGTTGATATTAAAGGCAGGCCTTCAGGAAGTTCATCAAATCCTAACTTTCTCCTTATGTTTCTTATAAGGGTTTCATCAAAATCCGGATTTTCCTCTATGTACTTTTGTATAACCTTTTCAAATGGTGCTTTATATTCAAGAACAAGAAACGGATCCCTTTCTATCTCCTGTGCATATTCCCACAGTATTTCAGCTTCCTTTTCTGTTAACCCTAAACCTACAGCATTATCTATAAAAAGTCTCTTTCTGTATCTTTCCCTAAGATAATCTTTTACTTTTACTGTTATGAAAACCGTTAAAAATATGAAAGAAAATGCCAGGAAAACATAAAAAAGGTGCTTAGGATCTACCCCCTGGGATACTGTTTTTCTCCAGGCCTCAACAAGTATATTTACCCTTTCATCCAAAATCCACTCTCCCGGATTAATCTAAACTAATTATTGTTTTCGGTTTTTTTAACTGTTTGTTAATTCTTTTATTTTTTCAACAACTTCTTTTATTATCCAGTCAGGTGTTGAAGCTCCGGCAGAAACTCCTATATTTTCCGCATTTTTAAACCACTCTGGATTTAATTCATCGGCCTTTTCTATATGATAAGTATTTGGATTTAACGCCCTTGATATCTGGGCAAGTCTATTTGTATTTCCACTGTGCTTTCCCCCGATGATAATCATCACATCAACTGTAGGGGCAAGTTTTTTTACTTCCTCCTGCCTTACTGATGTTGCATCACATATAGTATTGAAAATCTTCACTTCCTCTGTATTTTCTGCTATATAACCAACAGCTTCCCTGAAAAAGTCCTCACTCTGGGTTGTCTGGGCAACAACACCGATTTTATTTCTTTTAGGCATTTTCCTTATTAGCTCTTCCATACTTGAAACAACAATCCCTTTCCCTCCTGCCTCTTCTAAATGCCCAACAATACCTATAACCTCAGGGTGTCCCTCTTCCCCAATGATAATAACAAAATACCCCTCTTCTACAAGCTGTCTTACCTTCTCGTGGACTTTTTTAACAAAAGGACAGGTTGCGTCAATAATCCTTACCCCAGCTTCCTGAAGTCTTCTTTCTTCTTTAGGTGGAACACCATGGGAACGAATTAGAACAGTATCCCCTTCCTTTAACTGTTGATCAGGTTTTAATTGTTTAACATTAAGTTTTTCAAGGAATTGGACTACCTGTTTATTATGGATTATGGGACCGTCTGTATATGCCCCTCCAAGTTTTTTTCCTGCTTCTACAGCAGCATCTACAGCTATTTTTACCCCAAAACAAAAACCAGCACTTTCTGCAACCTTTATATTAGCCATTTTTTTTTTCCTCCTAAAGATTTTTTATCTCTTCCATAACAATATTTGCTATATCCTGATAATCCAGTCCTTCAAATCTATCAAAATAAATAGGCTTTCCTATTTTTACTTCAATAGGATATTTAAAAAGCTTTGGAAATTTGGAGTTCACCGGAAAAACATCATCAGTTCCCTCTATCCTTACAGGAACTACAGGAACCTTATTTTTTGCCACCAAAAGACCTACCCCACTTTGGGGCTTTCTAAACGTTTTTGGTTTGGCCCTGTGTCCTTCAGGAAAAATTCCTACACAATACCCTTCTTTTAAAGCCTGTGAAGCTTTTTTTAAGGCGGAAATATCCCTTTTATTCCTTTTTACCGGTATAGCCCCGGCTTTTCTTATTATCCAACTTAAAATAGGGATTTTAAAAAGCTCTTCCTTTGCCATAAAAAATATTGGTCTTGGGGATATGCTGTTTAAAACAAAAGGATCTAAATTGCTTCGGTGATTTGAGGCAAGGATACAGCCCCCTTCAAGAGGTATGTTTTCTAATCCCTGGACATGTATTTTTAAAAGTTTTACAAAAACAGGTCTTATTTTGTAGAAAACTTCATACCCTTTTTTTGAATACTCTACCAATTTCTTTCCTAAAAATTAAAAAAATTTTCTATATTATAACAAAGCCAATATCATACAATTTGGAATAAACAGCCATTAAACATATAATATTATAATCTTTGCAAAACCTTAGACTAATATATCAGGAGGAAACATAAATGGGAATGACATTAACAGAAAAAATCCTTGCAGAACATGCAGGAAGGGATTTTGTTGAACCTGGGGAGCTTGTAACAGTTAAAGTAGACCTTGCTATAGCAAATGATATAACAGCTCCACTTGCTATAAGACAGCTTGAGAAATATGGAATAGATAAAGTTCATGATCCAGATAAAATAGCCCTTGTGATGGATCACTTTTTCCCTCCAAAGGATATTCTTTCTGCCCAGCAGATAAAAATATCAAGGGATTTTGCAAAAAAAATGGGAATAAAAAACTACTTTGAAGGACAGGATTCTGGGGTTATGCACACAATTCTTCCTGAAAAGGGATTTGTTGCCCCTGGAGATCTGATAATGGGAGCTGATTCCCACACATGTACTTATGGAGCCCTTGGGGCATTCTCAACAGGTGTTGGTTCAACAGATATAGCATACATATTTGCAACAGGGGAAACGTGGCTAAAAGTTCCTGAGACAATGAAGTTTACATTCTACGGAAAAAGACAAAGATGGGTTGGAGGAAAAGATTTTGTTTTAACAGTTATCGGTGAAATAGGGGTAGATGGAGCTTTATACAGGGCCATGGAATACCACGGAGAAGCCATAAAAGAGCTTCCTGTAGAAGAAAGATTAACAATAACAAATATGGCGATTGAAGCAGGTGGAAAAAATGCAATAATGGAAGCAGATGAAAAGGTACTTGAATGGCTTAAAGACAAAACAAATAAACCCCTTAGAATGATTAAGGCAGATAAAGATGCAAAATACTGCTGTGAATATGAATTTGACGCTTCAAAAATAGAACCTGTTGTTGCTGCCCCAAATCTACCTTCAAATGTAAAGCCTGTTTCTGAGGTTGCAGGAAAACCTATAAATCAGGTATTTATAGGTTCATGTACAAATGGAAGAATAACCGACCTTAGAATAGCTGCACAGATATTAAAGGGAAGAAAAGTTCATCCAGATGTTAGATGCATCGTTATACCTGCCTCTGATAGAACATACAAACAGGCATTAAAGGAAGGAATTATTGATATTCTTGCAGAGGCTGGATGTTTAATAAGCACATCAACCTGTGGTCCTTGTCTTGGGGGACACATGGGAATCCTTGCAGAAGGAGAGGTATGCGTTTCAACCTCAAACAGAAACTTTACAGGAAGAATGGGACATCCAAACAGTGAGGTTTATCTTGCAGGACCTGCAGTAGCTGCTGCTTCAGCAGTTTTAGGAAGAATTGCCCATCCTGATGAGGTTGTAGGAACAAAAGAGGAAGCTCTGGTTTAATTTCTATTATAGGAGGGTAGCGTTATGGCTTGGTGGGACGCTATAGTAAGAATTTTATTAGGTTCTATCCTTGTTTGGCTCGGTGTTGAAAAAGGTGGTGTATGGATAATAGGGGAAATTGTTGGAATTGTTTTGATGCTAACAGCTATCTTTAACTTCTGTCCACTGTACAAAATAGCAGGTGTTTCAACAGAAGAAAATCAGGAGACGCAAACAGCTTGATAGGAAAAAGGATTCTAGCTTTAGATGTTGGAAACAAAAGAATAGGGGTTGCTTACAGCGACCCCCTTGGTATTTCTGCAAATCCCCTTCCTTATATAGAAAATGATGAAAAGGTTTACGAAAAAATAAAAAATATTATTCAGGAATACAATATTGGAAAAATTGTCGTAGGGCTTCCTTTAACTTTAAAAGGAGAAGAAGGGGAACAGGCGAAAATAACAAGGGAATTTGTTGAAAAACTAAAAAAACACATCCCTGATATTGATGTAGAGTTTATAGATGAAAGATTTACGACAGCTTTAGCTGAACAGCATTTAAGGGAAACAACAAAAAAAAGTAAAAGAAAAAAGAAAATAGACAGCCTTTCAGCTGTATATATATTAAAAACATATCTTGACCAGCAGCAGTTTAGGAATGGGTAAAGTTTTTAAATTATCTGTCTTACTTTTAGTGATATTCCTGTTTGTTTTCTTTTTCGTTACATTTTTCTATATAAACAGTAAACTTAGTGAAAAAATATCATTAAAAGAGGAAAAAGAGGTATACATAAAAAAGGGAAGTTCCCTTAAGGAGATAGCAGGCATCCTTGAGGAAAAGGATATAATCCCAGATAGATATTTTTTTTATTATTATTCAAGGTTTAAAGGAAAACCTTTAAAAAGCGGTTTTTACGTTTTTAAGGGAGATTACACCATACCTGAAATATGGGAAATTCTTGTAAAGGGAAAGGAACATCTAATAACATTTACAATCATTCCAGGTGATAATCTATTTGATATATCAAAGAAGGTACGTAAAACCTTTAACATAGAGGAACACAGGTTTTTATCCTATGTTTTTAACAAAGAGAACCTGAAAAGATATAACCTCACCGGATATTCCTTTGAAGGCTACCTTCCCCCAGAAACATACACATTAAGAAAAAATATATCTTTAAAAGAGCTAATAGATATTCTTGTATCCCACTTTAAAAAAAACTATATGCCTCTGCTGAAACAGTCCAGAGAGTTTTCCCCTTATCAGCTTATGATAATCTCATCCATGGTTGAAAAGGAAACAGCTTTAAAAAGTGAAAAACCTATAATAGCTGGAGTTATTATAAATAGATTAAAAAGGGGTATGCTTCTCCAGATAGATCCTACAACTATATATGCGTTAAAACTTGCAGGAAAGTGGGAAGGAAAATTAACAAAAAAAAATATCCATTTTAACTCCCCATTTAATACATATGTTTATAAAGGACTTCCCCCATCACCTATATGTAGTTTTTCCCTTGACACACTAAAAAGCACTTTGAATTATAAAAAAACACAATTTTTATATTATCTGTCTAAAGACGGGAAGAAACATATATTTTCCAGAACTTATAGGGAGCATATAAAAGCCCTTAAAGGTTATAAAAAATGAAGCTTCTTTATAGGTATATACTAAAGAACATTACAAAAACATCCTTAGGACTTATACTTTTATTCTCAGTTATTATCGTGTCTTCCCAGTTCATGCATCTTCCATCTGTTGTTTACTTTATGGGTTTTTTTAAGTTTTTAAAGCTTATTATGTTTGTAAACTTTTCATTTTTTAAGTACCAGCTGTTATTTGGCTTTTTTCTGGCCTCTGTCTTAGTTGCTTACAATATAAGGGAAAGGAGGGAACATTACGCTATATTTGCAAATGGTATATCTGTAGATCAACTTTTAAAACCTATATTTTTTATGTCTGTTTTTTTATCAATTATCGCACTTGTATTTAGCGTCTTTATTGTTCCATACTCAAACAGAGAAAGGGCAAATTTTATTACTGTTAATGTAAAAAGGTATTTTTTAGAAAGTATTCATCCTAAAAACTTTTCAAAAATATCAGGGGATACAGTTATATACGCAGAAAAAAAAGAGGAGAAAAAAATAGAAAATCTTTTTATATACATGAAAAAAAATGGATGGACAATAACAGCAGAAGAAGCCAGATTTGAAGGAACAAATCTTATTTTAAAAAATGGATTTATCCAGATACCCCAAAGGGAAGGATTTGATATTCTAATGTTTAAAAAGTATCTTTTTAATATAGACGTAAAATATATAAAAAAATATTCCTTTGAAGACCTGGAAAACAAAAAACTTTTTGAAATAATAAAAAAGAAAGAAAAGGACAGTTTAAAGGCTATTGCGGTTTTAACTGATAGATTTTCATTTTTTATTCCTTTTTTGTTTCTAGGAATGGTTGGTTTCCTTTTAGGAATAAGAGGTTCTTCAAGTAGGGAAGGTGTTTTGTCAACCGCAATTTTTATATCAATAGGATACCTTCTCATAAACTTTTTGACAGTAAAAATGATATCTACAGGAAAAATACCTTTTTATACTTTACCTATAGGTGTTTTCATTTACTTTTATGTAATATTTTTGTTTTTAAAAAGAAGATCATTTTAACTCTATTCCCTCAAACCAGGCATAAGCCTGCATTTGGGCCTGTATTATATCCGGTATTGAAAGGCCTGTTTCTTCCAATTCTTTATTAAGCTCAAATACATCTGCCTGCTCAATATTTTCAACAAGATGTAGTAGTTTACCTAAAGTTCCTTCATATTTTGTCAGTGCCCTGTAAGTTTCTTCATCTACATTAAATTCCTCTTTTATATCTTTCTTTGACATATTTAAAAGTTTATCCACAAAGGAAAATACACCTACAAGGAAAGCTTTATCAGCCTCTTCCTGGGAAAGGCCTATTTTTTCTGCAAGGATTTCCATTATCTTTCCCCTTTCTGCTGCAAGTTCAAGAAGGGTTTCCGAATAAAACCCATCTTCCTCATCTACCCCTGTGTACAGATACAGCAGTATCCAGTGTAGAAGATTCCTCTGTCCAAGTATCATAATGGCTTTTCTTATACTGTTTATTCTTGTAGGAAGATAAAAAGCTGCTGAGTTTACATACTTAAGTAAGGATAAACTCAAGTCTGCATTCTTTTTTATAATCTCTTCAACTTCATGTGGATTATATTTATCCTTAATCCTGTTAAAGAGCTGAATTATAGCTTTCTTTGTGGGGGTTATCGTTCTTCCTACTACGGTATCCCTGAAAATAAAATCCCCATAAAAGTATGAAAAACCTTTTTTCACAAAAGATTCCATTTCACTGAGGGTTTTTATATTTCTGATTATAACCCTGTTTTTGTAGGGATCATTTTTCAGAGCAAACTCCTTAGGATAGATAAAATAATCAAAAAACTTTACTTCTTCAGGGGTTTTTTCATAATCAACTTTCCTGACTGCAAATGAAAATCCAAGCTCCTTTAGTTCCTCAATTTTAGAAAAATCCCTTTCATCTAAAAGATCTTCATCTAACACAAAAATAAATTTTTTTTCATTTATATAATCAAGGACTTCATTTTCAAGTAAATCAGGCATAATAGGGACAAACAACCTATGTCTTCCAAAGAGTTTGTCAAATCTCAGGTTTGCCAGAATTCTTGCAAACTCACCTGATGTTAAAGGTTTATCCTCCTTATCCCTTAAAAGAAGCTTATAAGCAAAGACCTTCTTTTGTTTATCAAGGATAGGTGTCTTAGACAGAAAAAACTCTCCCTTTATCTTCATTAATTCCCTCTACTGAGTTATTTTTATCCTTTTAATTTTTTTCCCTTTTTCATTAATTTCAACAAAAAAACCCTGGAACATCAGATCACCCTTTGCAACCTGATACCTGACAGGCATTCCTGTTAAGAACTTTCTTATAGGTTCCTCTATATCCATCCCAATAACAGAGTATTTTGCCCCTGTTAGACCTACATCTGTAATATAGGCTGTACCCTTTGGTAGTATAATTTCATCTGCCGTTGCCACATGGGAGTGGGTCCCAAAAACAATATCAGCCCTTCCATCAACATAAAACCCAAAAGCATTTTTTTCAGATGTAGCTTCCCCGTGAAAATCAACAATAATGTAGTCAACGCTGTTTTTTACCTTCTCATATATCTCGTCAAATTTTCTAAAAGGGCAGTCTAATGGAATTCCCATTAAAGCCCTTCCCATCAGATTTATAACACAAATTCTTTTATCATCTTTTTTGTATATCCCATAACCCCTTCCTGGAACTTCAGGGGGGTAATTGGCAGGCCTCAGAAGTTTTTCTTCACTGTCTATAAACTCCAGAACCTCTTTTTTATCAAAGATATGATTACCTGATGTAATTACATCTATTCCAAGTGATACAAGTTCATCGTAAACTTTCCTTGTTAAACCAAAACCACCAGCAGCATTTTCCCCATTTGCAACTACAAAATCAACCTTTTCTTCCTTTAAAACTTCCGGAAGGAATGTTTTTAAAGCATTCCTTCCGGTTCTTCCAATAATATCTCCTATACATAAAAACCTCATCTAAACTCCATTAAAACTTTATTGGTTCATTTGTAACCCTTTCACCGTGGATAATTTCATCAAGTCCCTGAATTTCTTCATCTGTTGATACCCTAAGACCAACAATACCCTTAACTATGAAGAATATTACTGCAGTAGCTACAATTGTATAAATCCCTACTGCTAAAAGAGCAACAATCTGTGGGAAAAACAGCTCCGTTCCCCCAAAGAAAAGACCTTTTGAACCTGCAATTTCAGGTTTTGCAAAGAAGGCTATCAACAGTGCTCCAAGCATACCACCTACACCGTGAACTCCAAATACATCTAAAGAATCGTCATATTTAAATTTATTTTTAACATAAACAACAGCTATAAAACATACAATCCCTCCTAAAAGGCCAATAATGATAGATGCCCCTATATCCACAAAACCAGAGGCGGGGGTTATAGTTGCAAGTCCTGCAATAATACCTGTAAATAAACCTAAAGATGTTGGCTTTTTAAACAGTATCCATTCTGCTAACATCCATGTAAGTCCACCTGTTAATGCAGCAACAGTTGTTCCAAAGGCAGCGGAAACAGCTGTTTCATTAATACCTAAAGCAGAACCTCCATTAAAACCAAACCACCCAAACCACAGTAATCCTGTCCCTATTGCAACAAGTGCAAGATTTGAAGGAAGCATAACCATTTCCCTTCTTCTACCTAAAATAAGAGCTCCTACTAAAGCCCCTAAACCTGAGGTTTCGTGAACAACGATGCCTCCAGCAAAATCAAGGGTCCCAATATTTGATAACCAGCCTCCTCCCCATATCCAGTGGGCAACAGGGAAATAAACCACGGTAGCCCATAAAATAGAAATCAGTATCCAGGCTGTAAATTTCATTCTTTCAATGAATGCCCCTACCATTAAAGCTACTGTAATGGCAGCGAAAGTCATCTGGAAAAATATAAACAGGTAATGGTAGAGATTATTAGAAGAAGGAGCAGGATCTTTAAAAGATATTCCTGATAAAAAGGCATATTTTAAATTTCCTATAAACCCTCCAACATCTGGACCAAAAGTAAGGGAATAACCGTAGAATATCCACAGTAAACTTACAATTCCAAAAGCAACAAATATCATCATAATGGTATTGAGAATGTTTTTAGTTCTTGTTAGTCCCCCATAAAAAACTGCAAGTCCCGGGATAGACATAAGAAGAACCAGTGCAGTGGATACCAGTATCCACACGTTGTCAGGAAGATTAATACTGTCCATCCTTAACCTCCATATTATCTAATCTTGATAGTATTCAGCTCCACCATACTTTGTTTCCCAGACTACAACCTTTTGTAATGTTGGGTATTTTTCTTTTACCTTTTCATAAATCCACCTTGCTAAATTTTCTGCACTTGGGGAAAAATCAAAAATATCATTTAAACACTTGTAGTCTGGCAGTATTTCATCTAAAAATTTTTGAATTTCAACAAAATCATAACCCATTCCCCCTTTATCCAGGGTTTCAGCTTTTATAAAAATCTCCACCTCCCATGTGTGGCCGTGGAGGGGCTCAGGTTTACCGTGGTAATCTGTTAAGAAATGGGCGGCCTGAAACTCTTTTTTAACCCTGACTACATACGGCATTTATATCTCCTTTATCTTTTCCTGTAAAACATCAATAAGATCATCTATATTCTCAAAAATTTCCTGTTCACCAGTTGACATATCTTTTAGCTCTGGCTTTTCTGAAACAAAAACAACAAAAGAGGCATTTATCTTATTTGCAAGTTTCATTTTAGATTTCATACTTCCTTCCTTCAGTAAAAGCTCTGTCCTTATATCCTTTTCCCTGAGTTTGTTTGCAGTTTCTATTGCAAGGACATTATATTCAGAAACAACTGGAATAACAGCTAAAAGGGGTTTTTCTTTTGGAAGCTTCTCAACAAGGAGCATAAGCCTTTCTATACCTGCTGCAAAACCCAGGGCTGGGGTTTTAGGACCACCAAGCTGTTCTACAAGGGTATCGTACCTTCCACCGGCAGCTACAGTACCCTGGGCTCCTATCTTATCTGTAATAAACTCAAAAACTGTATCCGTGTAGTAATCTAATCCCCTAACAAGTCTTGGATTTTCAATAAAATCTATACCCATAGATTTTAAATATTCCTTTAATTTTTCGTATCTTTGGAGACTTTCCTCCGAAAGAAAGTCTGTAAGGACTGGAGCATTAGCTGTTATTTCCCTGCAGGTTTCTACTTTACAGTCTAATACCCTTAACGGATTTCTCTCTACTCTTTTTTTGCAGTCTTCACAAAGCTGATCCTTATGCTTATTTAAAAACTCTTTTAAAACATGTATATACCTTTTTCTGCTTTCAAAATCTCCAAGGGTA